>JAGGRR010000268.1 GCA_021159465.1 Methanophagales archaeon | reverse complement strand
GATTGGTTCGGCGAAGTAATGATGCAAGTGGGCTTCACATCAACAATGATAGCGCTACAATCAGCGAATATCAATATATCAGAAAGTTTTGAGCGTATAGAAGAATTCAGAGACAACCCCCGCGCATTCGTTGAGTATATAGACAGGTATCTTTCAGCGCTATGGAAAGCGAAAGAACACGCGCAAGACATTGTGGAACTGGAGGAGGAGCGGGACAAGCTTGCACTCAAGTTGTATCTCGCACTCACAGCGCTTGAGAATTTGAAAAAGCAACGAGATGATTATTTCATGAAGGCGAGAGTGGCAATATCGAGCATGTGCCCAGAATGTTTGAGACGCTATACACTCGCCACAACATTTGCTGACATGACAACAATGAAAGAGAAAAAGAAGACGGAGGTGAAGATAACTGAATGACCGAAATAGAACCTTTTATAAGTGAATTTGCGAAAAGGAAGGGTATGGATGAAGAGAAAATAAAAAGATTATGGGAAAGCATCAACAAAGAAAAAGACGAAGATATTGAACGAATGAAGCGATACTTAACAAATGTAGTGGATCTCGCCGCGATAGCGAACGAGATGCCAGACGGGGCGAAAGAAGAAATTATGCAAAAAATACCACTGCTTGCTATGCCGCCGCAAAGCACGACAGACACAACGGGGCGATTTGCAAAACTTGCGGAGGACTTACTGACGTTTCGAGAGATGATGCGGCAGTTTGAGAAAATTTCGGGTGAAGACGGGAGCGAAAGTGAGAAGGAGAAGCTACTGGAGGAGATACAGAAACTTGAGAGGAAAATATTTGAAGCGGAACAGGATGAACGGTTCAGTGAACTACACGAAAAGCTCGAACGACTTGCTGATACGATAGAGGACTTGAAGAGAAACGATCACCACGAAGAAGAGAAAAAAGACGTGGTGGATAGTTTTTTGGAGAGCCTTGAAGAAGTTGAACAGAAAAAGCGCCGCTTCAGGGAATTGGGGCTTTTGCAGGACGAGAAAGAGAAACAAGTCCCTATTGAAGAAGCAGAGAAAATACTGAGGGAGCGAGGCTACAAGGTGGAGCGCCCCCGCAGTGTAGAGGAAATGGAACAGTTCTTTGAACAGAGATTGCAAGAGAAGGAGGAGGAAATCAAAAAACGAATTCAGGAAGAGGAAGAGCGGAAAGAGCGGAGGATGCAGATGATGCTCGACTTGGGCACGACGATTGTGGACGGCATCCTGAGTGCGGCAGGTGCGGGCGCTGGAGGCGAGGCGATACAAAAATTTAGGGAGGCGATACGATCTGCTACACCCACCGAAGAGGCGAAATGACTGAGAACGGTAATAAGATTGAAGAACACCAAACGATAACAGCGCGGAAGATAGCAGCGATAGCATCAAAACTCCTGACCCTCGCCCTATCACGATTAGTTGCCCTTCTTTCCGCCGAGTGGGGGCGCGAGGTCTCGGTGGAGGAGGCGGTGGATTTTCTTGAGAAGAACCACCAAAT
>JAGGRR010000267.1 GCA_021159465.1 Methanophagales archaeon | reverse complement strand
ATTTGCTAAGTCGTGGATCGAAAAGTTTATCCCATCGTGGATTTAGTTTTGTTGGAGACTATAAACATAGGCACCGTATTATAAAATCAGCGCGTAGAGATGTCAATATTGGCAAGCGAGTTTCAAAGTTTGATACTCCGGATAAAGGAGCTGGAGGAGATAGTAGCCGAGTTGAAGAGAAATAACGAGGGGAAAGCAGGAGTGAAACTGAGCATAAGTAGTTTTTACGACCGATTCACACCGAAGATGGTTGGGTTGATTTCCTTCAGAGGTGCGTGCTCCATACGATTGAGTTTCAAGTACAGTAACCCGGTCGTGTTTTAGGCGATAAATACTTCGGTTGGGACCCAGACTCAAGGGCTGCATCCTGCTTATCGATCCCGGATACTTCAAGTACCTCTTCTTCGACAGAACCGCTCACTATGACGGCTATTTCGTTAGCAGGCTGAAGAGAAATGCTAACCGATACACTCTTTTATGTTGGGCAAAAGTCTTCACCGAGCAAGCAAACCTATTGTTAACAGAAGTACTCGAGTGCGTGGGGCTGAAACTCGAACCGATATGCTCACTTCATACAACATTTATTTCGGCCAAGGATGCGAGCCAAATGTCAAACGAGAGAGGCTGATGGATAGATGGGTTACTTAACCGAACACACATGTATTTATTTCCATTTTGTTGCCCTCCATGATTTATGTTTAATCATACTTATCATGCCAGAGCAGTTCCACGTACTTTTTATCGTCGGGCATCTTTGTCATCCACATATATCGCAGGTTTGAGCGGTAGCGCAAGCCTTCGCTTGTTTTCGGGGTCATAATCACCATTTATCTCGATTTCGCATCCGAACTCATGCATTAGATACTCCTTTTCACGTTCCAGAACAGCTTCCTCATCCAGCTCGAAATATGAACTCGTCCCCTCTTTTGACGATGCTTTTTTCTTCAATGGAAGTATTTTCATTGCCCGTTTCACGAACTCCGCCGTTGTCTTATCCTTCCGGAACTTCATTGCCTCCCGTATCTTATCCTTATCCTCCACGTCCTTTATCGCTCGCAGTACATCCCACTTCCACTTCTCCGCAGTGTAAACATAAATCTTACCCGGTTTTAACCGCGCTACATGCAATATCTCCTTTATATCATTCACTAATGAAGTCAGATACTCCTCCTCTCGCTCCACACGCTCATCAATAAACTTTTCCCTTATTTCTGGCAGTCGCTCCACCGAAATGAACGTCTTATCCTTATTCTCATGTAACTTATGCCATATCTCCTCGCATATATGGGGCGTAATTGGCGATAGAATTATTAGCCATGCATCCATCACATTCCTGACTATTCTCTTTCTCCTCGCTACACTCGCTCGCTGTTCATAATATTTGATGTCATTCATCATCTCGAAGAACATGTTTATTCCCGCTTCCCTTATTCTAAATGCACGGTATTGCTCAATTGAGTCTCTCAGCCTTCGATAAAACCGTGCCAGCAGCCATCTGTCTATATGCGTGAATTCGTCCTCTTTCAGACCTTCCACACCCGCACCTATGCTATCTTCAAACAGCTCTATCAGCGCATTGAACTTCCGCCTTAATGCATCCACATCCTGTTCACGCCAGTTAACTACCGCTCCAAAATCGGCATTTATCGCGCAATACAGCCGGTATAAGTCCACCCCATAGAGCTCCGAGACCTTCGCCAGTGGAATCACATTTCCCTTACTCTTTGACATCTTCCGACCTTCTCTTATCATCAATTCATTCAGTGTAATTGCCCCTGGCCACTTATTCGGTGGAAATATCGCTGCATGGTGCATCAAGAAGAAAGCTAAGTGATTGCTCAAGTGCGGTGGTGCTGTATGCCGCAGGTCATTCGGGTACCAGTATTCAAACTCCGCCCTTATCTTATCCAAAACCTCAGCATCAATGCCTATCTCGTTCGCTACCGCCGCTGCATCCCCTACTCCCAGGAATACGTAATCAAAAAACGACTCCGTTAAACTCTCAACTGGCAATGCCCGCAATAAATGCGCTATGGTATATAACGCCATGTAAATTGTGGAATCACTCAATGATTCAATTATCCATGCACGGTCAAACGGAAACCTCGTACCCAACCCTCTCTTCCTCGCACATGGTCGTAACGCCAGCCAGTCAATGATGTCATGCATATACGCCTTATATCTATCCGGATAGAACGTCATCTCAGAAACGAGTTTATGTCCCAATTCCTTCCACCACTCCGCTCTATAATCTATAAACCACTGGTCATGCAGAACAGCCACAATTACCTTATCACCGCTTCTCGTTACCGCTTTCCTCGAAGTCTCGTAAAATATGCCCGCTACATTCCTCTCCCTCAGCCAGTCCTTCACTTCATCCTTTATCTCTGCTATTTTAATACCTGCAAACTTGCCACATCGGTCATTCAATACGCCACGATAGAACTCCTCTTTGTATATTTGCTGCGTAGCTTCCTCTAACCTCGGGTCTTCCTGGCTCTCTATACCCATACGCACACAGATATCCTTCGCCGGCAGCTCATACTCATACTCATAATCAGAACCCACAATCTCGATTATCTTTATCGGCTCGATTTCTATTCCTGATCCTGATTCTAACTCCTCTCGCTTACGCTTCCAGTCCTCCAGTGCGATATAATCATAGGGTGCATGTGCCGGGACCGAATAGACCACGCCAGTGCCAACATCAGGGTCAACGAAGCTTGCAGGTAAGACTGGAACTTCTCTACCCCCCACTGGCTCCTCAACCTCCTTACCCACAAAATATCCACCTTTTATCTCTTCTAATATCTCTATCCCGCTCTTCTGATAGCTCAGCTTCTCCGCTGCCTCCTTCGATACAATCCAGAACTCGTGCTCGTCCTTGTCACCTTCCCCTTTCTCTGCTCTAACTTCAACTCTAACCTTAACATATCTTACATCAGGGTTTATCCACAGATTTGTAACGCCAAATATGGTCTCGGGACGCAGGGTGGAGGCAACCAGATAAGAACCATCAGGGAGTTTGAACTTTATCGTTGTGTGCTCTATTATTGATACTTTATCCGTATCTCCACCCTCTATGTCGTCCTCGCCAACCGGTGAGCCATCCTCAATGGAAAAAGTTATGGGATATTTCCCCTTCTTTATTACTCCCTTATCATTTAGCTTTTTAAATTGCCATTCCACGAACCAGTTATACATCGGCTCCGTGGTATTGAATTTCCTTCGCCAGTCTATGGAATAACCCATCCGCTTGAAGTCCTCTGCAATCCGGTCAGCGAAGAATTTCGCAACCGCCTCTGCATCACTGAAACTATTGACTATCTCATCTACTTGCTCTTCTCTCTCATAAATCGAGACATAATCCCTGTATCGTGCCACAACTTCCGCATCTCCTTTCGCTATACTGTCGGCAATAGCTAAAATCGGCGTACCCGTGACATGGAATGCCATAGGAAACAGCACGTTATAGCCCTCTAATCGCTTGAATCTCGCTATTATGTCCCCTATGGTGTATGTTCTACCGTGCCCTATGTGCAGCGGTCCTGAAGTGTAGGGATAAGGAACAGTAATAAAGAACTTCTTATCTCTATCTCCAACTCCAACTCCGCCTGTTTCCGCATCAAAAATACGACTTTCGTGCCATCTGCGTTGCCACTTATCTTCTATATCCTTGTAGTTATAGTTCACGGCTACCATCTGTATCTATATCTATATCTGTATCTTACTCCTGAAATGATGCCTATATACCATATAAATAAAAGGGTAAGCTTTTTAAAGCTTAAATCTTACATTTATAATATTGATATGATAGTATAACTCAAATGAAATTGATAAGCGGGGTAGGGTAGTTAGGAGATCCCGTCGGGCTCATAACCCGGAGATCGATGGTTCGAATCCATCCCCCGCTATTTTAGTAGATGGAGATGAGATAATGATAATCAATTCTGACCTCCATATTCATTCACTTCATTCTGCAGCTACTTCTCCCCGCATGGATTTACCCACACTGGCAAAGGAAGCTTCTAAGAAGGGTATACAATTGCTTGGCACAGGGGATTGTCTGCATCCAAAATGGTTACAGGCTATAAAGGGGTTGAAACAGGAGCCCGGGCATGATGATGGCATCTTCGTGCATGGAGCGACCAATTTTGTACTCACTGTTGAGGTGGAAGACATGAGGCGGGTGCATCATCTGCTCATACTGCCGTCTATAGCGAAGGCAGAGGAGCTATACGAAACTTTCAAGCGATATTCGCAGGATATAGACTCGGATGGCAGACCTTCTGTGAGACTCTCTGGTGCAGAGATAGCGGAATATGCAAAGGATGCTGAAGCTCTCATCGGTCCCTGTCACGCTTTTACACCCTGGACTGCTTTGTATGCTTATCATAATTCGCTCCAGGAGTGCTATGGTGAGATGGTAAGTTATATCTCCTTCATCGAGCTGGGCTTGAGTGCTGATACATCCTACGCTGATCGGATAGAGGAGTTGCACAGGCTCACTTTCCTGACCAATTCCGATGCCCACTCGCCATATCCTATCAGGCTGGCGCGGGAGTTCAATCGGTTTGAAGTCTCTGATTTGAGTTTCGAAGAGTTGAAAGCGGCGATAGAACGAAGAAAAGGCAGGAAAACAATACTAAATGTGGGTATACCGCCTGCGGAAGGTAAATATAACGAAAGTGCATGTATCAGATGCTACAGACATTATTCGCTCACTGAAGCGACTGTAAGGCACTGGCGATGTGAATGTGGAGGCATGATAAAGAAAGGTGTGCGCGATAGAGTGAATGAGCTCGCCGATTGCAACAACGGTGTACATCCTCCGTATCGCCCGCCTTATCTGCACCTGATACCCTTAGCAGAGATAATAAGCCTGGCGATACGCAAGTCAGTGAATTCAAAATCGGTGGTTGGGATATGGGAATCACTACTCGCAGAATTCGGTACTGAGGTAAATGTGCTGGTAGATGTACCCATAGATGCGCTGGAGAAGGTAAACCCGGACGTGGTGGGAGCGATAAAGGCATTCAGAGAAGGTAATATCTATGTTAAGCCAGGTGGTGGTGGCAAATATGGCACCATCAGGTTGGAGTTGGATCCCGGGCAGGAATTAGAAGCGCCAAAATTGGTAAGAGGGCAGCTTTCACTCGCTGATATAGCTAACCTTTATTAATTGCACAATAAAATTAGCAATAAAGTTCTATTAGCATGCGTAATACGTGACTCATGATAGAAGCGGGAATAATAGGCGGGGCTGGATACATTGGTCTGGAACTGCTAAGATTGCTATTGATGCATCCACAGGTGAGAATATCGGTGGTGACATCGAGGCGGTATAAAGGCAGGAAGGTCAGTGATGTGAATCCACACCTGGAGCGGTTCATTGAACTCGAATACGAAGATATAGACACACGCGAGATAGCAGATAGGAGTGATGTTGTATTCCTAGCGGTACCACATGGTAGTGCAATGGATTATGTGCCTGAGTTGCTCAATGCGGGTGCGCGGGTGATAGATCTCAGTGCTGATTACCGACTGGAGAGGAAGGAATATGAACGAATCTATATGCGGCGGCATAAGGACCTGAAGGACAGGGCGGCTGTGTATGGACTGACAGAACTGCACCCCGAGGTGGCTGATGCTGCGCTCGTTGCGAATCCGGGCTGCTATCCCACTGGTGCTATACTTGCTGCTGCACCTATTGTGAAGTCGGACATGGCGAAGCGTGTGGTGTTTGATGCAAAATCGGGCATCTCTGGTGCGGGTGCAGACCCTTCTGAGAAGTCACATTTCCCTAACCTCGCTGAGAATATCATCCCTTACGAACTGACTGCACACCGGCACGTTGCGGAGATGAGGAAAGAATTACCACAGGTGAAGGTTAGCTTCACACCCCATGTTATACCTTCTATCAGGGGCATACTCACTACTGCGCATATATTCCTGACGGAAGGAGAAGAGAGGATGACAGAGCCGGAGATTGAAGATCTGTACAGGCGATTTTATGACGGTAAGAGGTTCATAAGGCTGAGAAAAGGAAAAGGTATACCTTCACTTGGTGCTGTACGGGGCACAAACTTCTGTGATATCGGGTTTGAGGTGGAAGAGGATAGCGATCGGATAGTAATAATCTCCGCAATTGATAATCTGGTTAAGGGTGGTTCAGGTCAAGCGATACAGAATATGAACGTCATGTTTGGATTGGATGAATGGCAGGGATTGTGGCATCCGGGGCTGGTTCCGTGATATACGCCCGTCATGAACAGGGTAGTTTCGAACCAGAAATTGGGATACAAAAAGGATATGAAAAAACGGTTCTTTTATGTCATAGTCAACCTGATGCCACACACATATGTCGCCTCTCATACACATCTGGGGAATGGTAGTTGGTGGTGGGGACTGCCCATTCTTACTTTTTTAGCTTCTTCTTTGATGATCTCAAATTCAAATTGAGTCCGATCCTTTATAGGGTAGTGTCTGGAAATTAGACGGGGTGCACCCCAATCCATTGTGATTCACATCTTCTACATCCTACATGCTGGAGGTGTTTCCCTCAGGATTATTTATATTTTTAAACCAATCTTGAGACACGACTAAAAATTGTGAAGCTAAAAAGGGAGTAAAGATGAAGGAACTGTTAATCGCATCGGTAGCGTTTGCATTGTTCATCCTGTGTCCGAGGATGGCAGGTATGACGAAGGTCATATCAGACGCAGCGCATGTGGAGCTGGTCAAAGTGGTGGTGTTTGGAACACTGATTTCACTTCCGTTGATAATAGCCATGGCACTCGTATTTATGAGATACGGGCTTGTTGCAGCTCTGGCGTTATGCGTAATCACCGATTTCGCCGCAGCGTTCGCAATGCGTGAGATAAGCATGAAGGCGGGAGTGGAAACACTTATAATCGCTTTGTTCGTGCTTTTAGGTGTTAAAGTTGCGTCAATGCTCTCGGGCTGGGTGAGTTGAATGGGGGAACTGAACTGGCGCGAAGTCTGGGAAGAGAAGCAAAAGCAGAGAATGAGACCCTTGAAGATAACATACGATAAGGATTTTCGAGCTAAATTCGCCGAAGACTACTCTGCGCAGGCTAAATACAACAATTACGAATATGGAAGAAAAGCGGTAGGTGCATTGAGTGAGATACTGGATGATGACTTTGAAGTTCTGGAAATAGGTGCCGGACCCGGAACATTGACGATACCGTTAGCCGGGGAAGTAAAAAGGGTGGTAGCTATTGAGTATTCCGAAACGGCTGTGAAGTATTTGAGGAGGAACATGAAAGAAAGTAAAGTTGAGAACGTTGAAATAATGAATAGAAACTGGCTGGGAGTTGCCGACCATGAAATAAAAGACCGATTTGATTTAGCTGTGTGTTCTCATTTCCTGTGACAGGTGCGCGACCTCGAGAAACATTTGAAGAAGATGGAGAATGCCTCACGGAGATATTGCGCGGTGATACAACCCGCGGGAAGGGATAGCATGGTGAAGGAGATGTGGACGAAAATAACCGGGAAAGGTTATAAGGGCGAGTTTGACCCTAATGCCGATTACTTCGCTTATCTGGTACTGCGACAGTGGGGTAGGCTGGTGAATGTGCGAGTAATGAATTACAGCGTAGAGCGGAACTTCGAGCAGGAAGTGCGGTACATAGCGAGTTTCATAGGTAAATACGTGGAGGTGGATACTCATGTGAAGGAAATCATCGAGCAATACGTTTCGGGGAAGGGAAAGGGTTTGCATAGAGAGAAGCGTTCGGCAGTGGTGATGTGGTGGATTAGAAAAAAGTGAATGGTAAATGCCTTTGGCATTTCGCAATTTTTAGGGGATATTGTTTATGTGCCTAAAAATTATATCAGTGATAATTAGGACAGCCTAAAAGTGGAGGATGTCTGCACTGGAACCGGGACACAGGCATTTGCATTTGCGAAAAGGGGTTATGAAGTCGTTGGGATTGATTTGTCAGAAGAAATGTTGCGGGTGGCTAAGAAGAACAAATACGAAAATGTGTGGTTTGTAGTGGCAGATGCAACTAAAATGCCATTTGAACCAGATTATTTCGACTTTGCATGTATTTCTTTTGGACTGCATGATATGCCACACGAGGTCAGACATCAGGTATTGGACGAAATGAGAAGAGTTAGCGAGAAAATAATCGTTGTTGACTATCACATCCCAAAGAACAGGTTGCGTAGATGGCTGTACGTGTCCTTCACATCACTTTACGAGAGCAAGTATTACCGAGATTTTGCAAAACGAAATCTTGAGGAGTTGTTGCGAGAACACGATTTTCGCATTGTTAAAGAAGCTTATGGGCTGGTAGATTTGTTAAGATACTTTTGTGTGAGCGTGAATCCGTTGGGAAAGGCTAAAAATGAATGACCTATTATTGATAATATCTCTGATCTTCGTTGGACAAACTTTGGGTTGTTTAATTGGATTGATAAAGAAACCTAAAGAAACCATCTTATATGGTTCTTTGGCATTCGTGGCTTCAATAATGCTGGATATATCGTTTTTTCAATTGATACCTGAAAGTCTAAAAATTGCGCCTTTTCACTTGGCAATTATCTCTTCTCTCTTTGGGATAGTCATATATCGATGGGTTGACAGAACCTTGCCCCATATAAATCCAGAGTTACTTAAAAAAGAAAAGCCATCCATTGAAAGAAGCGTTACTATGCTTGTTATCGGCATGGCTTTGCATAATCTCCCAGAAGGATTGGCAATTGGGGCTGGGTTCGCTTTAACGCCTATACTGGGAATTATGATAGCATTGGGGATTGCAGCACAGGATGTGCCAGAGAATATCGCAACAATCGTTCCTTTATACGGCTTAACGAAAAAGAAAATGAAATCTTTTGTTATATTTAGTATAGTATGTTTATGCTACAAGATATATTAATTCCCTTAATTGTAGTGGGTTTAGCAGAATTAGGTGACAAAACCCAGCTATCTATCCTGCAACACATATCGCATCCGGGGGTTTAATAAAAATGCTTTCGGGCGCTATTTTCATAATTTTTGGACTTGTAATTTTAATCTTCAGAAACCAGAGGGAAGAAACCAAAAACGGATATTATTTCGGAAATCCGTTCTATTCAGGATTTATCCTGATTTTCGCATCAGAATGGGGAGATAAGACACAAATTGCCGCTGGATTGTTTGCAACAAAATACAATGGCTTGATGGTTTTAACAGGAGTTATAATAGCATTAAGTTTGCTTTCTATAATCGCAATCTATTCGAGTAAATTTATTCCTGATAAAGTGAATGAAGAAACATTAGCGAAAATTGCTGGAACTTCGTTTATATTAATGGGTGTAGCCTTCTTTTTATTTTAGAGTATTTCGCTTGATGTAGGTTTTTTTCCGAAAATCCTAACTTTTTTCGGCTTTTTATCCAAAACTGAACAGTTTTAGGGAACATTATTTATGTGCCTAACAAGCATCAAAATTTATCATGACAGATAGAGTATTGGTGTTAGGAGCTGGCGCCGGGGGGTCAGTAGTGGCGAATAAGCTTGCGAGAGAGTTCAGACAGGAAATCGCTAAGGATGAAGTGGAGATAACAATACTGGACAAGAATGATATGAACATAAACCAGGGCGGGTTCACCTTCGTTCCTTTTGGTCTATATACCCCAGAAGACATAAATAGACCGCGAAAAAAAGTGATTAGCCCGCGGGTAAAGATGGTATTTGGAGAAGATGGAGAGGTAGAGCGTGTGGATTTGGGGGACAGGGAGGTAACGGCAAAGAGTGGCAAGAAATATCCATACGATTATCTCGTACTTGCAACCGGATGCAGTGCGGACGTGGAAAGTGTTCCGGGTCTTTCAAGCGACTTCAATACGTTCTACACGTCGTTAGAGGACGCTTTAAAACTCGGTGATTTAGTTAAATCTTTCAATAAGGGGCGTATAGTCATCTTAACGGTGAATATGCCCATACCATGCCCTGGAGCTCCGGGGAAGTTCGCTATACTGTTAGATGTATACTTGCATTATATCAGAGGTGAGGAAGTACGAAAGAACGTTGAAATCAGTTTCTTGTGGCCCATTGGACTCATAGGACCACCGGCATATAACGAAGTAGCAAGTCCAGTGTTTGGGAGATGCGGGTCCGGCGGAGATTATCAAGACGGGCATAGGCACACACTACCAGGCATTGATCGCAGGAGAAGGTTTGTGTTTCTGATATGAAAAAAGAAGTTGCATTTCCTGTTATTTCCGGGAATAAGAAGGGTTTGAGAGTATTCTCCT
>JAGGRR010000266.1 GCA_021159465.1 Methanophagales archaeon | reverse complement strand
TAGAGATGGAGATAGAGGTGCTAAGAGGTGGGATTTGCGCTGTAAGCGGTGTAAGGGCATACGGGATAAGAGAGAATAACAGAGGGCTGGCGCTGATAGAGGGCAAAGGTAAAGCAGTAGGTATGTTCACTATGAATAAGATGAAAGCAGCACCCCTCATCTTTACACAGCGATTGTTGCTTGAAAACGGGCGAATAAGTGCAATAATTGCTAATAGTGGCTGTGCGAACAGCTTTACTGGCGAAGAGGGTATGCGAAATGCGAATAGAATGGCAGAACTCGCTTCTGCTGTGCTTGGCGTTGATAAGAGCGAGGTGGCAGTCGCATCTACTGGCCCCATAGGGAAACAACTGGATATTGCAATGATAGCGCGGCAGGTTCAGGAGGTTGCTAAGAGGTTGACTTCAGATCCCGAGGGCAGTGCAGCGGCGGCAAAGGCGATTATGACCACCGATACGTTCCCGAAGGAACTGGCTATCAAGGTTGGCGAGGTAACAATAGGTGGTATAGCGAAAGGTTCAGGGATGATATACCCACATCTGGCTACGGCTACAATGCTGGCGTTCATCTATACAGATGCGGAACTGGATCGCGAAACAATGCGGACGTGCCTGAAAGATGCATGTGACAATTCATTCAATATGATTGTAGTGGATGGGGACATGAGCACGAACGATATGGTATTGCTCGTCAGCAGGGGTGGGAAGGAGATAAGCGCGGAAAACTTCAAAACGGGCTTGAATTATCTCTGTAAGGAGCTTGCAAAGATGATTGCGCGTGATGGCGAAGGTGCAACGAAGTTTATTGAGGTGAATGTGAGTCTGAAGGGAGCGCCAGTGCCACAGGGAGATGCGAAGTTGATTGCGCGTGAGATTCTACGATCACCGCTGGTGAAGAGTGCAATATTTGGCGAGCGTATTGATCTCGCATGTGGTCGTATAATAGCAGCCATCGGGAGCTGTACCAGTACCAGTACCAGTACCGTGCCAGAAGTAGAAGTGATATCAATGAAGTTCAGGGGAAAAGAGCAGGAGGCGGAGGTGGTGAGAAACGGAAGAATTGTCGGCAGATGGAATCATGAAGTGATGAAGGGTAAGGAGCTAACCATAGACATTGTGCTGGGTGGAGGAGAAGGGGAAAGCGAAGGGGAAAAGGAGACAACTGCAACTGCAACAGCCTGGGGCTGTGACCTCTCCTGTGATTATGTAATGCTGAACGCTTCAATGTTATGAAAATGGAACAAGAATCAACTTTAACAGCAACGGAAATCGTGGAAGGCATAAAAAGTGGGGCTATATCATGTGAGGACTTAATATCGAGGATATATGAGCGAATAGAAAAGAGCAAACTGAACTGCTATATCACGTTGAACAAGGAAGAAGCGCTTAAAAAAGCGAGGGAAACGGATAATAACAGAGAAGAAGAGGAATACATGCAGAAGAAGCTGCTTGGCGTACCTATCGCCATCAAGGACAGTATCTCCACCAAAAATATCCAGACCACGTGCGCATCGAAGATCCTCAGGGGTTATATCCCCCCATATGATGCCACCGTGATAGAGGCGCTAAAGCGAGAAGGTGCGATAATCATAGGTAAAACGAATATGGATGAGTTCTGCATGGGCTCTTCCACCGAGACGAGCTATTACGGACCAACATTAAACCCGCATGATCTCAGTAGAGTTCCCGGAGGCTCTTCTGGTGGTAGTGCCGCAGCTATAGCAGCAAGAGAGACGGTTCTTGCCCTTGGCTCCGATACCGGTGGTTCTATTCGCTGCCCTGCTTCTTTCTGCGGCATCATCGGAATAAAGCCCACTTATGGGCTCGTATCACGTTACGGGCTCATTGCATACGCCAATTCCCTGGAACAGATAGGTCCGATGGCATCGAATGTAAGAGATGCCGCATTACTCCTGGAAGTGATATCTGCAAAAGATGAAAGGGACAGCACACAGGTGAAGTTGAGTAACAGCAGCGCTACTAACTATCACTATCAGACAAGTCACGAGGGAGGTGCCGGTGTGAAAGATTTGAGGATAGGTGTGCCTAAGGAGTTCATAGAGGGTGTTTCACCAGAGGTTGAAGCTGCTGTTTGGAATGCCATTTACAGCTTTGAGGAGCTCGGGGCATCTTATGAGGAGATGAGCATGAGATATCTAAAATATGCACTCGCTGCTTATTACATCATTGCGATGTCCGAGGCATCATCGAATCTGGCGAGGTTTGATGGACTCAGATATGGGCTTCGACTGGAACAGGATGCTGATTGGCATACCACTTTCTCAAGGATAAGAGGAGAAGGGTTTGGAGAGGAGGTGAAGAGACGGATTATTCTCGGTACTTATGCTCTTTCCGTGGGCTACTATGGCAGATATTATCTGAAGGCATTGAAGGTGCGTACACTTATAAGGCGTGAGTTCAATGCCGCACTGAAGAGATATGATATCCTGGCACTACCAACAATGCCCTTTGTCGCATTTAAGCTTGGTGAACGGATAAAAGACCCGCTTTCTCTTTATCTCGCTGATGTTAATACTGTACCGATGAATTTAGCAGGTGTGCCATCCATATCAGTACCTTGCGCATTCTACAATGGGCTACCAGTTGGATTGCAGCTTGTGGGTGAGCAATTCAGTGAAGAAAAGATAATAAATGCTGCTATTGCTTATGAGGAATCTTCAAAGCTGTGATGTGTATGTGTATGTGGATTGAGTTGTGATGCATAGCAGAACCCGGAGCATACCAAAGGCATGTCCGTCTTATCGTCTCTATTGTGTTAATTGATAAATAGGCAAAGCACGGCACTGTTATCACTCTTATCTGTTTATATAACATCAATTTGTATATTCTAATGGTGGTGGATATGCAGATGTATTATGCGATTCAACTGCCAAAGCGAGTGGTCTTTGGTAGTGGGATAGCGGATAAGATAGGTGGGGAAGCGAAGTTGTTGGGTGCAAAGAGAACGCTCATCGTTACTGATGAGACGATGGAGAAGATGGGGTTGTGTGATAAGGTAGAAAAGTCTTTAAGAGAGGTATTGGAAGAAGTAGATGTATTTGATAAAGTTGAGTCTGAGCCTACATTGGCGATTGCCGATGAGATTGTCAGAGCTTCAAAGCATAATTACGACCTGGTTGTGGGGTCAGAGCTTCAAAGCATAATTACGACCTGGTGGTGGGTATAGGTGGTGGGAGCGTACTGGATATGGCGAAACTGGCATCAGCAGCTGCAGCCAATCCAGAACAGGAAGCAAGTGCATTCCTGGGTGCCAACAAGATTAAAAATCCGAGTGTACCCAAGATTCTAATCCCAACTACTGCGGGTACAGGTTCTGAGGCTACTCCGTTTGCATTGGTGATTACAAATGGCAAGAAGAAGGCGATAGCGAGTTCTTACAACCTCGCCGATGTCGTATTTATTGATGCCGCGTTCACAGCCACAATGCCGCCACGTGTAACTGCTTTTACGGGCATGGATGCATTGAGCCATGCGATAGAAGCTTTTCTATCACTTGGTGCGAATCCACTTACCGATTCGTTTGCACTGGAAGCGATGCGGAAGATCAGTAATAACTTAGAGGAGGCGTTCTCACACGGTGATAACCTCAATGCCCGTATGGAGATGTCATTAGCCGCGATGCTGGCGGGTATAGCATTTGGTAATGCGGGCGTTATCGCGGGACATGCAATAGCCCACGCATTTGGTGCAAGATATAAGGTGCCACACGGCGTTTCCGCTGCACTCACTCTGCCCTACATCATGGAATATAATGCTAATGCACCAACGGTGGGAGCGAGGATGAAGGAGATAGCGACAGCGCTGGTGGGAGAGAAGATAGAATCTGCGGAAGAAGCGGCATCAAAGGCGATAGCACGTGTGAGAAGCATGATAGAGCGTTTGGAATTACCAGCCCGATTGTCGGATCTGGACGTCCCGAGGGAGGACTTACCGGAGCTTGCGGAGGATGTAGAGAAGGAGAAAGGCTATCTGAAACGTAATCCACGCGAAATGGGGCTTGGAGATGCAATGAAGCTGCTGGAGAGCATGTGGTAATTAAAAATTAAATACCTACAAAACAAAATACGAAATACAGAGTACAAGTACAATAAAGACAATAAGGAAATGGCAGTAGCGGAATTGAAGAGCAGAAATCTTAAGTTACTTGGAGGGGACCGTGAGTTCAGGCTGAGCGTAGCCGGCTTTGTCGGCTTTAAAGAGGGGCTTGGCAGACTGGCGGAGCACGACCAACGCTTTGAGGAGCATGCCCGGCTGTTAAATGGGTTAGACCTCAAGATAGGGGATTTGGGTTCGAAAAGGGGTATTTTCAGAGAGGGCATGAAAAGCATTGTCGAGCAGTATTTCGGTGGAGAGGTGGAAAGAGGGATTACTGACGATGAGGAAGGCATCGTCTTCGGGCATCCATCAAAAGTCGAAGTTGATTTGATTGTAAAAGATGGGAAGCATATTCATCATTGAAATAAACTCGAGCATACGTAAAAGTGATGTCACCAACCTGTTCCAGGAGGGGATATTATACGAGAAAGTGAAGGACGTGAAGCCAAAGCTCGCTATTATTCCTAACGGGAAGAACAGAACGCAGGGAGAACTGATAAGAAAATTTGGCTGTGTGAAGATAGATTACTCCGCTGATATTGGCTTTTCGCTGCCTTATCCGCTGGAAAAGGAATTGATAGAGCCGCCGGATGAGGATATAGCCACAGAGCCTGTAATCTATTGATCTTCACGAATGGGTATTAAAACATGAAAATTGGCGTCTATGTGTGCCATTGCGGGACGAATATAGCAGCAACGGTAGATGTGAAGGAGGTGGCGGAGTTTGCAAAGACCCTGCCTGATGTCGCTATTGCACGTGATTACGTGTATATGTGCTCAGACCCCGGTCAGGACTTGATAAAGAATGATATTCGTACTGAGAAACTTGACCGCGTGGTCGTTGCTTCCTGCTCACCGCGGATGCATGAAGTAACGTTCAGGCGTGCATGTGAGGAAGCAGGCTTGAATGGCTATTGCATGGAGATGGCGAATATAAGGGAGCAGTGTAGCTGGGTTCACACTGATAAGGAGAAGGCAACGGAAAAGGCGAAGGAGCTGGTTGCGAGTGCAGTTGCAAAAGCATCATTATTACAGCCCCTGGCGCCTATGCGAGTGGGTGTAACACCTTCTGCACTGGTGATAGGTGGTGGAATTGCGGGTATACAATGTGCTCTGGACATAGCAGATGCGGGCTATGACGTGTATTTAGTGGAACGAGAGCCTTCTATCGGTGGACACATGGCTCAACTGGACAAGACTTTCCCCACTCTGGATTGCTCTGCGTGTGTGCTCACACCGAAGATGGTGGATGTAGCACGCCATGATAAGATAAAACTCATCAGCTATGCGGAGGTTGAGAGTGTAGATGGCTATGTGGGCAATTTCAGAGTACATATAAGGAAGAAGGCGCGCTACATCGATGAGAGTAAATGCACAGGCTGTGGTGAATGCGCAAAGGTATGTCCAGTGAAGGATGTTATACCGAATGATTTCGATTTGGGTCTCACGAAGAGGGGTGCGTTATATATACCATTCCCACAGGCTATCCCATTGGTCTATACAATAGACAAGATAGAAGGTACGCCACCATGCCGATTGGGCTGTCCCGCAGGTGTGAATGTGCAGGGCTATATCGCATTGATCGCCCGGGGGAGATATAAAGAAGCGGTGGATTTGATAAGAGAGACAAATCCTCTACCTGCAGTTTGTGGGTATGTATGCACACATCCATGCGAATCTGTCTGTAATCGTGCTGCAATTGACGAGCCAATAGCAATAATGGCATTAAAAAGGTTTGCAACTGACAATATAGAAGAAGAGGAAGAAGCGGGCATAGATGCAGCAGCCGGTGTGGAGGTAGGGGTAGGAGTAGAGGTAGAGGAGCAGAGTGAGAAGATAGCGATTATCGGTTCAGGTCCTGCGGGTCTCACGGCAGGCTATTACCTTGCGAGAGCGGGTTATAGGGTGCGAATATTTGAGAAGTTGCCGGTCTCAGGAGGTATGCTTGCAGCCGGAATACCCCATTACAGGCTGCCACGTACTGTATTAAGGAAGGATATAGAGTATATCAAGCGTATATGCAGTGGGAGAATGGAGATAGAGACAGGAAAGGCGATAGATAAAAACGCTTTTGCGAGACTTATGAATGAATATGATGCCATTTGTATCTCTGTTGGTGCGGATAAGAGCAGGAAACTTGGTATTGAAGGCGAAGAACTGAAAGGAGTAGTTCATGGCGTTGATTTCCTCCGGGAATTGAATTTCAACCTGGATAAAGTGGGTACGGGAGATAGCTATGTAGAGATGGGGATAGGGCATAAAGTGGCGGTGATAGGAGGAGGCGATGTGGCGGTAGATGCTGCGAGATGCGCTTTACGGCTGGGTGCAGAGGTGACAATAATATACAGACGAACACGTGAAGAGATGCCAGCGCGTGAAGAGGAGCTGCGAGATGCCGAGGATGAGGGTGTGCGACTCTTATATTTAGCATCACCGAGCAGGATAATCGGTAGCGAGCAAGTGGAGGCGCTGGAATGTATCAAGATGAAGCTGGGCGAGCCCGATGAATCGGGTAGGAGAAGACCGATACCTATTGAGGGTTCGGAGTTCATTCTTGATGTGGATACAGTAATAGTGGCAGTAGGGCAGCAATCAGGACTTGAATTCCTGGAGGGCAGTGGTATAGATGTGGAGGGTGGAAGGATCAGAGCAGATCGATTTGGGCGTACGAGTAAGGAGGGCATATTCGCCTGTGGTGATGCAGTAACAGGACCGGCAACGGTGATAGAAGCGATAGCGGGGGGTAAGAAAGTTGCAGAGGTTATTGATTGCTATCTGCGGGGCTTACCAGCCAAGGAGGAGGAAGTAAGGGAGGAAATAGGAATAGAGGAGGTAAGAGCGCGGCTTAAGGGTGCAATAGAGCCAAAAACCCGTAAGAAACAGCGAAAGCTACCGGTGGATGAGAGGATACACAGTTTTAATGTGGTTGAGGTTGGTTTTGATCACGATGAAGCGATAGAAGAGGCGGATAGATGCCTGAAATGCGGAATCTGTGCCGATTGCAGGCTCTGTGAGCGTGTATGCGAGGCTGATGCGATAATGCATGACATGAGAGATGAGATGCAGGAGATAGAAGTGGGTGCGATAGTGGTAGCAACGGGTTATGATTTATTCGACTCTGCTTTAGAGCCAAATTACGGGTATGAATACGATGAGGTAATAACAAGCTTGGAATTTGAGAGGCTCTGTAACGCTTCAGGTCCCACCGGCGGCAAGATAGAGATAAATGGAAAAGAGCCGAAAGAAGTGGTTTTCATATCCTGTGTAGGGTCAAGGGAGAAAGAGGTGGAAGGAGGAAAAGGAAATGAGTATTGTTCGCGTGTGTGCTGTATGTATATAGCAAAGCAGGCGCATCTGGTGAAGGAACATATTCCGGATGTAAATGTAACGGTGTTCTATACGGATGTAAGAGCGTTTGGTAAAGGATTTGAGGAATTCTACAGGCGGGTGAAAGAGGAAGGAGCGAATTACATAAGAAGGGAGTTAACAGACGAGATAAAAGTGGAGAAGGATGGAAATGGGAGATTGAGAGTAAAAACGATAAGTAAAGGTCGCACTATCGAAAAGGAAGCGGACCTTGTGGTGCTTGCAACGGGTATTGTTCCCCGAACTGATATCCTTGAGCTTGCAAGGATATTGAAGATAACACAAAGTGCTGATAAATTCTTTATGGAGGCACACCCAAAACTTCGTCCTATGGATACGCTTACAGATGGCATTTTCATTGCTGGATGCTGTCAATCGCCAAAGGATATTCCTGACAGTGTGGCACAGGCATCGGCAGCGGCATCGAGGGTTTGCAGTATCTTATCCAGGGAATATATAGAGGTGGAGCCGATAATCGCAGAAGTGAACAAGGAGCTCTGCATTGGATGTGGCGCCTGCGAGGAAGTATGTCCATTTGGAGCAATCGAGTTAAAAGAAGAGGAGAAGGAGTTAGAGGAAATCGTGCTCAGAACGAGGAAATCGTATGTTAATCCTGTACTATGTAAAGGCTGTGGCGCTTGCATTGCGGAATGCCCGGTTGGTGCGATGACCCAAAAACATTTCACATCTGCACAGATAGATGCGATGATGAAAGAGGTTGGAGGAGATGAAGATGAAACTTAGCAGT
>JAGGRR010000265.1 GCA_021159465.1 Methanophagales archaeon | reverse complement strand
TCAAGAGATGCCTTCAATGACCACAAAACAAAGATGGAGGACATTCCTCAGCTATATGCCTATGCTCAGGTGCTTATTGCAAGTGATGGGTTTGAAACGAAGTATGGCTCACCAACGAGCGATTGGGACAGGTTTTTCGTATGGGAAGGTATTCTCAGTGATGACGATGTTGAAGTTGAGAAAATAGAAGAAGGGCACTTCAGATACTTCTTTAAAGGCGAAGAACTGACCTCTCTTGAGGTCTTATTGAAAGGGCTGTTCAGGAAGAATCACTTTTTGGAATACCTTGAGGACTTCATTCTTTACGAGCAATCTGGAGAGACCTATGAAAAGAAGATCGCAATCTTTCATCAATTTTATACCGTCAAAAAAGCAGTAGAGAAAACAAAGGAATGCGTGCTTGAAGGCAAGAAGCCCGAGGAGAGAAGGATTGGTGTTGTGTGGCACACCCAGGGAAGTGGAAAATCAATCACAATGCTCTTTTATGCAAGGAAGGTCTTAAAGATAAAGAAGTTTGAAAATCCACTTCTGCTTTTCATAACAGACCGAAGAAACCTTGATGAGCAACTACATAGCCTTTTCTCTTTCATGCCAATTGTCAAGCGTGCTGAGAGCATAAAGGAATTGCAGGAATTGATAAGGACGCAGGCAGGCGGGATAATATTTGCAACCATACAGAAGTTTGGAAAGAAGAACGAGGAAGAATATCCCTTTCTTACAGATAGAAGAAACATAATTGTGATCGCAGATGAGGCACACAGAAGCCAGTACAGGGAGCTTGCGAGAAACCTGAGAAAGGCGATTCCCAATGCATCTTTTATGGGATTCACAGCAACCCCTATTGAACTTCAAGACAGGGACACCTACCTTGTCTTTGGAGCGCCTATAGGTATTTACTCAATGGATAAGGCGAGGAGGCATAAGGTTGTTGTCCCCATATATTACGAGCCAAGGCTTTCGGAACTGCACCTGACACATGAGTTTATTGATGAGGAATTTGAAGAGCTTTCAGAATTTATGTCGCCTGAGGAAAAGGAAGCACTAAAAAGAAAGTTTGCGAGGCTTGAAAGGTTAATCTTAAATCCAGAAAGGCTCAGCAAAATTGCAACGGATATAGTTGAGCATTTTAATAAGCGATGCCTGGAGATAGAAGGAAAAGCGATGGTTGTCACAATTTCAAGAAAAGTTGCCGTAATGCTTTACGAAGAAATAGTAAAACAGCCAGATGCTCCTTCTATTGCGGTTGTGATTTCTGGAAACAGGAGTAAAGACCCAGAAGAATACTGGCAACACTTGAGGAATAGACACGAACTTGAAGAACTCCTAAGTAATTTCAAAAATCCCGAAAGAGACCCGAAGATGGTCATAGTTGTTGATATGCTTTTAACAGGTTTTGATGTACCTTGCCTGCATACCATGTATTTTGATAAGCCCATGAAAGGTCATTCATTAGTTCAGGCGATAGCAAGAGTAAACAGGGTATTTAAAGATAAGCCCGGTGGCTTAATTGTTGACTACATAGGGATTGCAGATAACCTGAGAAAGTCATTGAGCAGATACACGCTTGAAACAATAAGGGAGGTGTTAACAGATATTAATGAGGTTCTTTCACTTCTAAAAGAGAAATATGACATTGTATCGTCTTTTTTCAACGGATTGAACTACAAAGAATGGAAGAGGCTCTCTCCAGAGGAGCTTTCAAAATTAACTGCTGAAGCTTATAACAGGATAGCAACAGAAGAAAAGAAGAAGATGTTTGTGAAGAACTTTGTTGCACTTAAAAAGCTCTATCTGCTTGCAAGCCCACATCCAGAAACAATTGCAATAAAAGATGAGGTGAGATTCTTTGAGAT
The DNA here is from genome assembly GCA_021159465.1 of Methanophagales archaeon. NCBI lineage: Archaea > Methanobacteriati > Methanobacteriota > Methanomicrobia > Candidatus Methanophagales > Candidatus Methanophagales archaeon. Next base: position 5,677 of record JAGGRR010000265.1, on the reverse strand, counting down.
GATTAAAAAGATGGTTGTCAAATATTCAACCACTAAAATAAGAGAAATATCAAGGGATTTAGAATATGAGATAAATCAACTCATTTCAAGTAGCATATCAGCAGAAAAACCCGTTGACGTCTTCGCGTTGCTTGAAAAGGGGAAACCAGACATCTCGGTCCTGGATGAGAGCTTCCTCGCACAGTTCAGAGAGATGAAATACAAGAATTACGCTGCAGATTTACTTTTAAAAATAATCAATGACGAGCTCAGAGTGAGGATGAAGAAAAATCCGTTCAGATATAAATCCCTTTATGAAATGCTCAAAGAGTTGATTGAAAAATACAATGTCAGGCTTGTAACAACTGCTGATGTAATAGAAGAGCTTATAGAAATCGCTAAAGAGATAAGGAGAAAGCAGGGAGAAGGGGAAAAATTAGATTTAACTGAGGAAGAGCTTGCATTCTATGACCTGCTATCATCAAAAGAGAGAGTTTTTGAAAATTACGAAGAAATAAGGGCTATTGCTAAGGAGGTTACTAAGGAACTTGGCTATTATGTAAAATTAGCTGATTGGAGCAAAAAAGACTACTTGAGGGCAAGAATAAAGACAGCTTTAAAGAAGATACTGGTTAATACAATAGATGCACGGATTAGTTATAGGGAGATTGATAAAATGGCTTCTGAAATACTTACACATGCAGAGATGGTGTATGTATATGGAGGATAAGCTATGCCCGTCACCTGCAACTTCTCGCTCACGCTACATCTATCGCAGCGTCCTTCGCCCATCTTTAAATCATCATAATTCTTATCATACAATAATGGACAATAATACAATAATTATACATTGAGGTATGAAGATCGGTTTCCTTGTAAATCCAATCGCAGGCATGGGTGGCTCAGTTGGGCTTAAAGGCACAGATGGGTTGGTAGAAGAGGCATTGAAGCTGGGTGCGAGTCCGATTGCGTGCCACAGGGCGAGGCAATGCATGGATGTACTCAATGTTGACATTTGCCCGACGATAATCACCTGTGGAGGCGATATGGGTGAGAATGCACTCACTATGCATAAGCACAGCTATAGGGTTGTGTACCCGAGCAAAGAGAGGACTACTGCTGAGGATACGAGGAACGCATGTAGAATATTCATGGACGAGGGTATTGATCTGCTCCTGTTCTGTGGCGGTGATGGTACTGCAAGGGACATCTTCAGTGTGGTTGGAAAAGAACTTCCAATTCTGGGTATCCCGGCGGGCGTGAAGATGCACTCCGCGGTATTTGCGATATCTCCCAGGTGCGCAGCGCGAATAGTGGAACATTTCTGTGCAGGTAGGACAGAACTGCGTGATGCTGAGATAATGGACACAGATGAGGCGGCATACCGGCGTAACGAGCTGCGAATTAGGGTCTTTGGCTATGCCCGCACACCTTACGTGCATGCTCTCGTTCAGCAGGGCAAGAGCCTATTCCAGAGCGTGAGCGAGGATAGAGCAAAGGAGGAGATTGCACGATTCGCATGCGAGTTCATGAGTCCCGATGAGCTATACATCATGGGTGCGGGCACCACCATTTATAAAATTGCCGAATTGCTGCATCTCGGTGCTGATAAGACTCTGCTCGGTGTTGATGCCGTGAAGAACGGTAAACTTGTAGGTAAAGACCTGAACGAAACTGATCTGCTGAAATTGATTGCGAATGAGGATAAGGTGAAGATAATGGTGAGCCCGATAGGTGCACAGGGGTTCATATTCGGCAGAGGTAATCAACAGATAAGCGCGGAAGTGATACAGAGGGTGGGCATCGAGAATATCATTGTGGTGGCAACGCCGCAGAAGTTGAGTGATACGCCTTTTCTTCTCGTTGATACCGGCAATGAAGAGCTGGATAAGAAGTTGAGTGGCTATATAAGCGTTGTTTGCGGCTATCGGGTGGCACAGCGGAAGGAGGTGCGACGTGGATAGCATCCAGATCCAGCATCTTTATTTAGGTTTTCTTTTTCATATTCATTCATCATGACGTATGAGAAATTCAGGAGAGAAGTAGAGAGGATATTGCAAGAGAAGGGTAGACCAGTATCATGGAATGAGATAAGAACCAGTTCCAGCTCGTTAAAACAGAGAGCACCATACCACGTCTACGTACAGAAGTTGCAGGGTGATATCGGTCTGGTTCGATTCAAATCAGGAGCCAGAACATTGTGGGCATTACGAAGCTGGTTCGAGTCAGGGTCAAGGTCAAGGGATTTTAAGAATCTGCTGCCCTCTGTATTACGACTCATCATACTCCATCTCTATCACGATACCGAGGCAGATATAGAGGCAGAGGCTGCAATTGCGGTTGATGAATACCGACAACTCAAACGGGTTTATCCTTTACAACATCACTACAGACGCTGGGATATGATAGAGGCGGAAGTAGCAGATTTCTTCCCCGCTAATGATAAGAGACCGGAAAGTATAAGGATAAAGGGCGAATCATGGCTACAGAGGGTAGAGGACGCCAAAGAGCAGTTGAGGCTCGTTGAACGAATCGCAGAGAGTGGCGAGTTCCTGCATACCGATGCCTGGAAAGGGAAGACACTGGGCTTGACAAAGCCGCGATTCCGCTGTTTTTACTTCTATGACAGCAGATGCCAGTTCTTCTGTGACCAACGAGTATGTGTGGGGCACGATATGGAAGTGGAGGAAGAAGATGCGGAGATAATAGGAGATAGGGTTTATTTCATTCTGGAGGCGATAAAGCGAGCTAAACGCGAGTTTATATGGGAAAAACCAGGCGTTGAGTGGCATATAAAGTCCGTGATCGCACTGGCAGATCCAGGACAGAGAAGATTGCTCAGTTTATGATTCTTCTTTTGAATTCAATTGCAATATCTTTATAATCTCCCCCACCATCTTCTTCCAGTCTAAGATTTTGTTTATCGTACTTTTTGCTCCCGCTCTGATCGCCTCTCTCTGGCCATCATTGAGGTTGTCTGCCTCTAACAGAAGTTCCATATAACCCCCGATGAGGGATACCGGTGTGAAAATTCTATGCGTGGTCTCTTTCTGTTTCAGGAAATCCTCCCTCAACTGGTATGTCTTCGCTATCTGCCTTCGCATCTTGCGTTCTAAATAAACTATGAACGTTTGCGCTACTATCCGGATTAAACCGCCTTCTTTCATCAATTCACCACATATCCTCGCTACTTCCTCCTCACAGTACTCTTCTTTATCCTCCAGGGCAGCGGCTTTTATCTTCCTCGTTATCAATTCTTTAGCTGTATCTATGCCAATACTCTGAGCATAAGTCATTATCAATTCATTCTTCTTCGTTTTCATCTCCTTTTTCAACTCATGGCAGGAGCAAGACCACCGAAGTGGTGTTATGAAAACCGCTGAACTGTCCGGGCTCCAGCCGTATTTTACCATACGTCTCCCAGCTCAGAATGGGTACATCGGGCAGGAACTCGCTTGACTTTGGCTATACTCTCTCCAAAATTATCCACAAGCATCAATTGCCTCACCGCGCAGTCGAAGATGAGGATAGCGGCGAAATCATGGTAACCTGCTGCTTCCGCCGTCTCATTCTTCCACACTTCCTGTGCTGGCTGGATATTTATCTCATAAAGTACATTACCCCACGCTCTGGTAGCTCTCAAAGCTCGACTGAGAGGGGTATGCCCATGCTTCACGCCGATAAAGAGGGGCCTCTTTGAGGCAATGAGGCATAATACCAACCGCATCGGTACACACATCATCATCAACGAATATGAAAGTGAAAGTCTTCTCCATCCTGAAATCATCACTTGCCATGCCTCCAACCATCTTCAGTTCCTTACCGAAGAGGTACAAAGCCAGTCGAGTGACTTCTTCGCCAACGCCTGATAAAGACACGACTTTTAGCATTGTAGACTCCAGGTCACGTTTTATACCTTCAGCAATAGCTGTAAAGACCTTTTATATCATCAGAAGCAAGTAACCCCACAACCACGTTTCCTATCTCTACCCCCTTCTGTGAATTCGCCCGCCGATGAAGCCCCTATGAGATGTACATTACCTGTCTCTGCTCTCACCGTATCCACCACCTCATGGAGCTGAGCTCATATACCGGAGAGGAATAAACAAAAGAAAGGGTAAGGAACATCTCATAATTTCTCTCTTGCATGTTGTACAGCATCCTTAGCGGCGTTTCTTCCTTTACCCAAGTTGGTAATTAATTCTGTAGCCATCGTTGTAATCTCGGAGTTTAAAAAAAATTTTGGATGATATATTTTACCTAAAAGTTCCGAATATAGAAACTTTTCTTTTAAAAATGATATCGGAAACTTTTGAATTTCTATGGTCAGAGGGCATAAATGTAAAAAGTTTTATATCTATTTGAGAAATGGAGTTAAGAGATGACAATGTCAGAAAAGAGATTTGCATCCCGTATAGCGGGGATAGAGATATCGGGTATAAGACGTGCTTTTGAAGCAGCATCTGCTGATTTCATCAATCTTGGACTCGGCGAGCCTGATTTTGATACACCTGAGCATATAAAAACAGCCGCTATTCAGGCACTCAAATCCGGATTCACCAGTTATACCTTCAATAAGGGTATACCAGAGCTGCGTGATGCGATAAGTGATAAGTTGCTGCGGCAAAATCACTTCTCGGTCAGTCCCGATGAGATAATCGTCACCTCTGGTGCGAGTGAGGCACTGCATATCGCCATCCTTTCGGTGGTGGAGAGAGGGGATGAAGTACTGATCCCGAATCCGGGTTTTGTATCCTACCCGCCATTAACAAGGTTAGCCGATGCGAGACCGGTTGGAGTGCCACTGAATGATAGTGATGACTATACAATTTCAATAGAAGCATTGAAGGAGCGAATCACAGCCAGGACGAAAGCACTCATTATAAACTCGCCAGCGAATCCTACTGGCGCAGTAGAGCCCGAATCAAATATAAAAGCAATCGCAGAGCTCGCCTCTGACCATCACATGACCATCATCTCTGACGAGGTCTATGAGCATCTTGTATATGATGGAGCGAAGCATATAAGCCCGGCGAGGTTCTATGATGGCGTCATCACCGTGAATGCTGTATCCAAGACGTACGCGATGACAGGATTCCGGCTGGGTTATGTCGCTGCGAATAAGGAATACATAGAGCAGATGTTGAAGGTGCACCAGTATATACAGGCATGTGCATCTTCAATCTCGCAGAAAGCCGCTCTTGCTGCTATCACAGGTCCTCAGGATTGCATAGTAGAGATGAAAAACGAGTTCAAGAGGAGGCGAGACTTCCTTGTCTCTGCTCTTCGTTCAATGGGTATCCGGTTCCCGGTTCCAAAAGGCGCTTTCTATCTCTTCCCTGAGGTGAATGACGAGTATGATTTCGTTGAACGGCTCAGACGCAGGCGCGTGATACTTACGCCAGGCTCTGCTTTCGGCACTCGTGGCAGCAACCATGTAAGGATATCATACGCTGCAAATTTCGATCTCCTCCGTCAGGCTATTGCAATAATGAGAGAGATAAATGAAATTCCGCCTGGTAGTATTTAACAACGGATTTAAAAATATCTATCTGAATATCGGAACTTGTCAGACCAGATATTTGGAGGATAACTTCCATAATTCAATTTTCTTGGCATTGCGATAACATGATTATATTATAACTCGATAAATATTCCTTTCAATCTGAGCATGTCACTGAGGGGGATTTTTAAGCAC
>JAGGRR010000264.1 GCA_021159465.1 Methanophagales archaeon | reverse complement strand
AGAAGAACCACCAAATTCTCTCGTTTGATGTGATAGACGAAGCGATAGCGAGCGACTGGAAAGTGAAGGCGGCGATAAATACTGCGGTCAGCTTGTCAGGTTGGGTGTTACGACAGCACAACGGCTGGCAACGAGAATTACAGGAGCGGCGAGGTGAACTTCTTTTGGAAATGGCACGAGCATACCGACCAGATGTGTATGAGATATTGAAGGAGCGGAAAAACATAACAAACTTTTTTGCAGACTATATCATATATAAATTTAAAGTATGATTGCTGAAGGGGATAGCGAGGGGCTGACAACTTCGGAGATTGCGGGGTATGCCGCTTTAGTGGGTTTCACGTCATTTCTCACAACTTTTATCACGATGTATGCGCTACAACGCATGAAAGAGAAATAGAAAATGCCATCGCACGACATTCACAAAATTGTAAACAAAATACTCCTCGGAAAAGAGTATGAAGACGTGAACCGCTGGTGTGACCAGCCATACGCTTGGCTCGGCAGGAAGCACCGCATACTCAGGCATGACCCCGTATCCATAAGTTTAAAATACCACAACGATCCCGAACGGCTCGCAGCTGCATTTCTTCACGTTCTAACGGATGAGGTGTATTCTGAAGCGATAAGGAATAGGAGGAGGAAGCGATGAAAGGGGAAATAGAGGCTCGGATTTTGCGTGCCGGAAGAGGGGAAACGGGTGTTTTTCGAGCGAGCGAGGAAAGATATTAATAGATTGTATGATATTTTAGGATTAGAAATTCCACCTGAAGAAGAAGCCGTCAACTACCCCCGTTTTAACGGTGGGCTTGCGGGTGAATCATCATAGCAGTCATCCCCGCCTCAGGCTGGTTGACAGCAGCCCCGTGAGTGGGAGCCCGCTCCCAACTCACTCAAGTTCACAGAGGCAACATGATCCGCATTATCTTGGAAGCCACAGTTAACGCACCGGAACAGCGCCTGCGTCCTCCTGTTCCTCCTATCTATCACATCACATCTCGGACATTGCTGCGATGTATACGCGGGATCCACACGAATAACCGGTATGCCTCTTTCAAGACACTTGTATTCTATCATCGCAGTGAGCTTTCTGAACGCCCAGCTGTGGAAGCCCGCTCTATCCTTCTTCCGTCTCTTGATGTGGTCTCTTATTCCCGTGAGATCCTCCAGCACCACCACATCGCCTTCCTTGAGACTGTCAACGAATTCTCTGCTTATCTGGTGCAAGACGGTATTAGCCCATCGCTTCTCCCTACCACTAAGCCGTTTAAGCTTCCTCTTCGCAGAGGAAGTGCCTATTTTCTGGAGCGCTCGCCTCTGTTCCCTATAATGTTCCCTTCTCGCTTTTATATCACCCCCCTTACGTTTAAACCCGTTGGAAGCGACAATGATATTCCTTTCGCCGATGTCCACGCCAACATAATTACTCCCTTCAGGATCGGGAATCTCATATCTGACGGCGATATGGGCATAGATGTCACCATTTCGGAAAGTAATCTTGGCATCCTGTACGGGATTGTTCAGGAGTTGACGCTGATAGTCACCAATGTCAAGTGCGAGCTTCACACGTCCGTGGAGGGTAGCAATGGAGATTCTGAACTCGCCGTTGTTCCTGAGCAGAGTAAAGAGTTTCTTATCCAGATCCATACTGAGCTGTCTGAACTTGTGCTGCCTGTGCCGGTTCTGTTTATACGATTTCGCTACGCGGTCACGCGCCCGGACTGCGAGATTTGCGGGGAGTTTATATCGCTCTCTTACCGTTCTGTAAGTGAAATGGTGCAATGCAACGGGATTGAAGCATCTTTGAGTAAAAGCAATCTCGCTGATATAGTTACAGGCATCTCGGAAGGCTATTGCGGTCTCTCTTATCTTCTCCGCTTCCTCTTCCGTCGCGCGCAGCTTACATACCACCGTCTTTGTCGCTTCCATCATATTCATATAGGTTTTTTATATATAAAAAGCTTTTTATACATAAAAAGCTTAATGTTTAAGAGCAAGGAGGTGAGGGGCGAAATCTTCACACCTACAAGTAGGTGTATCTCCTTCGCACGTGTCCTATGAAAGAAAACAAAGAATTCATTAAAGAGAAGCTCCGTTTGGTGTTCACTTCATATCTAAAAGGTGCAGGTGTTAGCGAAAAGACAATAGAGGAAGAACTGAAAAAAAAGGTAAAAGAAGACATAGAATCGCTCGCCGAAG
>JAGGRR010000263.1 GCA_021159465.1 Methanophagales archaeon | reverse complement strand
TCTGAACCATATCGGAACTATGGTCTATCGCTTTGGCATGTTTTACCGTTTCCAGTGCCATATTTAGCAAAACACCACCTCCACAACCTATCTCAAGAAATATGTCATCTGGTTTGAGTTGAAGTTTATCCAGAGTCAACCGGAAGGACTTATAATGTCCGCGGGGATTACTATACATCCTTTTACCAAGCCATCCCGATGGCTTCCTCCCGGTCTTATCAACAAATTTATTTAACATTTTTGTCTCCTCGTTTCAACTTCCTCGCCGCGAGAATAAGGCTCCGAGGCTCCGGTACTGCCGCCCCTCCTCTGCTGGTCTAACCGTAAAGTTTAAAAAGGTTCATATTTCATAGTCAATGCTCGACGAGTTTCGATACCGCAACCCTCACCATCACTGATGTCATACTCTTTACCGCCGATGTATATGTTACCATTTGAATCCCTCGCTATTCCACACGCAACCTCAAAACGTTCATCATTTATTGATTTGCGGTACAGCACTTGTTTCAGTTCAGTGCCGTCATAACCACTATATTTTATAATAAGAATACCGGCTTTATCTTTACTACCTGTCTCATAGTCAGTAGTACCGACCACAAGAACATCACCAGCGGGGTTAATAACGAGACCGCCGCCAAAATCCTGATACCCGCTGTCATAAATTCTTTCCCATATCAAATCTCCATTTGCACCATCAATTTTTGCCGTGTACTGGTTATGACCAACGCCGCCAGCGCCCGTAGTTCCGCGAACAAATAAATTATTCTCGGAATCCACACCCATAGCACTGACATACTGGCTGCAATTAGAGAGTGTTGCAGTCCACAAAGTGCTGCTGAAGTCATCGGTGACTTTTTCTATCGCAACTCCTTGAGCTAAATCGTAAGCCAAATATATGTACCCGGGCTCAGCAAAAACAGCAGAGGGCCACCAGCCATTGTGTGGGCGCGTGGTTGAGCGTATGAAGTTGCCATTTTTGTCTCTAATCTCGAAGTAAGATTTGAAGACACCGTCTACGCGACCAAACCCGGAGACAAGTATATCTCCTTCAGGATTAACCGACTTCACACTGGATAACCACAGCTCTTCTTGCAGTTCTTCTATCCAGAGTATGCTGCCGGTTTTGCTGAATTTGATAATGGATGAGTTGCAAAGACCGACTACAATACTGTCATCGGTTTTGTCAACTGCAACGCCACAGCCACACAGATCATACTCCCACAAAACGTTACCGTTAGGATCGTATTTTATTACGTCTCTGTTGCTGGCAATGATTACATTGTCTTCGGAATCTACTGCAATTCCGCCTACTCCTAAATATTGTGTTTCGTTGTCTATTCTGGATGAGTATCTTGTCCATAATGGCCCACCAGTTGAAACCAGTGGCAACCAATCCCCACCTTTCGTTATATTTCCAGAAGAATTGTAAGGCAGTAGCGTATCACCAAGCCCATCGCCGTTCGAGTCCACACCAGCATAATCGCTCCAGTAGTTCCCGCCGAGATAAGAACCGCCGATGATGTTCGTTCCCGGCATTTTTGTAGTATTCCAGATGTTGTTCCTCGTGTCGTAAGCGTTGTTTGTATTAGCAAGGTGGTTGTTATAGATGAGATTGTCGCTCGAAGAATAAACGTAGATGCCTTTGTCGTTGTTTATGACTGTGTTGCCAGTGACCACGTTATTATTGCTCGATGTATCAATCGCGATGCCGTGGTCATTGTTCTCAATAGTGTTATTTATAAGCGTGTTATTGCTCGCACAGTACAACCAGATGCCATCGAGGTTATCCTTAACGGTGTTGTTTATAAACGTGTTATCCCTGCACCATGTACTGGGAGCCCCGGTCTGAGACCATTCAATGATGCCGTTATTCCTGTTCGATGTGGCTGTGTTGTCTCTGAACGTATTATTGCGGCTGCCGAAATAAATCATGAAGCCTTCTTTGTTTGCGATGGCTATATTGTTCACAACCGTGTTATAACAGGACCCCTCGAGGCAGATACCTTCACAACAGCTGTTATCACTGGCGTTGTTGTTCATGATTGTATTATTGTGTGAACCAGCAAGATAAATACCTCGTCCATTCTTGGTAGCAGTATTGCCTATAAGTCTGTTATTGTAGCAACCATAATCCAGTAAGACGCCGAAATGGTTTTTTGACAGATTATTGTATGAGATGTTGCAATATGAAGCATGGTCGAGGTGTATTCCAGATTTTCTGTAATTTCCTCCTGATGGTGATGTTGCATTTGTTGCTGTAAATCCGATGATGCTCACACCGTCTGCGGTCACGTCAAACACATGGTATCCTGAGTAAGATTTAACAATCGTCACATCCGCGCCTGCACCAATTAACGTGAGGTTTGCCTTATACACATCTACATTCTCTGTATAGGTTCCAGGATCAACTATAATTGTATGTCCGGGTTGCGTATCGGGATCGTCTATCGCAGCCTGGATAGTTGAGAAGTGCTCGCCGTTATTGAGGTTATGGACGGGTAATATTTGATGGACAAGCACATTATCAAAATACGCCGAAGCATAGTAAGCACCGCCGTTAACCATAAGTCCTATGGTACCATCGGTATATTTCCAATTCGTAACGTCGGGAAAATTTGGAAGCGTTTGCTCATCGATATTGACCGTAAACGTCTCTTCGCCATTTAGATAACAAGTAGCAATTAGACCGTTCTTTACCACCTTTAAGGTATAATTTGTTCCTGTATTCACCGTAACACTTTTACTCGCCCAGCGTTGCATTCCACCTGATTCTCCCTTACTTGAATACGTCTCAAAACCAGGCTGCTTATTTCTCACATACACCATTTCACCTGATTTCCCACTACTCCATGCATAATAGAACCACCACAACTCCGCTTTGTTGTAATCCGGGTTTAGTCCAAAGTAGTAACCCGTGATTTCATTCGGTTCTCTTTCTGCTACATTGAATACTATTCCATAATGCGGATAGTCTCCGCTTGGGTATTTGTCAATTTCCATCTCCGCTTGATACTCAAAACCTTCAGGCAAATCAACCCCTTCAGGCAATGCATACCCGCCACAGTAACGATCCTCTATGTACAGCCTCTTATCTATCACTGTCATCACCTCCGCACCATAGTTTTGCCATCCATCTGCATCGCCATCATTGAAGTCGTCTGAGAATAATAAGTTTGTAATCATTATTGTCCCTTCATAAGGCACAAAATTATGTTTCGTAACCGTGACGTTCATTATTCCCTCTGAAGAAGTAGTGATGTCAAATGTCTTTTTTCCCGTGGAGTTTGTGTATCCATAAACATAGACCTCTGTATCCTTCCACAGGCATACAGTGGCATTCTCTACCGGATTTGTGCCATCCTTTACAGTAACTGTAACTTGCGTTGACCCAACTGGTATTTGGGATGGATGAGTCACATTGAGGGGTTGAGGTACATCTGTCCAGATATTTAATTCTGGCTCCCCAAGTATATTGAATAAGTGAAGTTCTAGCTTGGCCTTTCTTGTTAGCCCATATTCATCGAGCATATAAAGTTTCGCTCGGTTGGCTACGCCACCAAAATCAAAAATGTTATCATTGAAAATCGCTTTATATACTCCCTTGTCAAGTTCATCGTTATAACCACCATAACTCGGCCTGGAAGAACCCCAATAGCCAACTCCTCCTCCATTTGTTGCCTTAAGCCAAGCTTCTCCAAAACAATCCAGCGTCGGATCATCAAACCATCCTGTATTACAAGTAGGGCTGATCACTACGGGAAGTTTTCGTCCATTGGTCAAGCTTAATATGTCTGATTTACAGAAAGGTCCTGTTCCCCAGCATTCTATAGTTCCATGTCCCCTATAATTGGCAATAGCACGCCCATCATTTAAACAATTAATGATGTTAGTGGTGGTTGCTGTTCCTAACGATCTGTAAAGTTTATCAACTGTATATTCTTGGTCAGTAAGGAAATCATAAACCCAGTTGGAAGTATCTTCGAAATAACCAGTATCTGAGACTAACATTGCCTTTTTATACCACGCAGTCTCCGCCAGATATGGATTACTTTCGTAGTTGACAACTTTGTTTACAGCCTCATCCGTTTCGGCAGTTGTCTTTACAGAAAGTCTACCAATGAAAACATCGGATAAATAATCACCTCCTGCTAAACAACTATACCAATGGTCGGTGGCTGTATAGTCATAATAAGGATCGTAGTAATAATATGTAGGAACATACTCAACATCACCGACAAGTAAAACATGGGAAGGCGCACGAGCCCAGTTGTAATAGGTATAATTGATAAACTCGCGGATGCTCTCATAGCTATTATCGGCAGGAAACTGAGAATATATGGCACTAACATTTGCAACAAACGCTTCCATTCCTTTCTTAGTCTTCCAAGTTGCGAGATGTTGGATACTCCCATAGAAGGTATCATTGGTAATTATCAAATAACCAGCTCGGTTACTGGTGTTATGAAGGTCTTCATGGTCCTGATTTAGCTGCATTGTTTCTGGCAAAATATATTCGGGATACCAATCTTTTGCCGTATCATAATTAAGAAAAGTGCTTTTGTAAATATTCTCATAACCCGGCCTTGTTGTTCCTGCAATGCCTTCTTCAGTTTCGATAAACTCTATTTCCACTTCTAAATGATGGTAAACTCTGAGTTCTTCAGTTACAGGGTTAAACAATATCGGACACACTTCCAGTTGAATAAACCTATAATCACGCAGCCATCCCGAATAACTAATGCTTACTACTTTTTCTGGATAAAAACTATTCGTCGAATAAATGGTTTGGTTTATTGTGAAGTTTGAGGCTGTGTAGTGCTCAGGTGGTGGCTCTTGAGCAGGATAAACATAATAACCGGATAGCAATGAATATTCACGATCTAAAATACTCACGTTTATTTCTTCAGCATCTGGCGGAACTGCTAAAAACATCCTTATTGCCGGTACTTGTGGTTCTCCTATTCTATATAAGTAGCCATGTTCAGGAATGGTCAAAAGTTGGAATGTCTCATTATCAACCTCCTTTTGTTCTACTTCCATGCCATGAACAGTGATATTTAGAGCAACGCCAGTAAAATCTGATTTCAATACCTCTATATCAGGAATTGTCGAGTTACCACCGTCCAAAGAAACCCATGATTAATTATTTGCGGAAACAGTCGGCGCAAAACACAAAAACACTATTGCTATCAGTACAGTTGAGATTACAATCCTTTTTTTCTTCATTTGTTTCCTACCCTCCGATATTCCTCATCCATTTTAATGAGTTCCGAACGCATATATTTTCCCATCCTCAGACCCAACGATTATTTCCAGATTGCCATCATTATTTATATCTGCAATTGCAGGAGAAGAATAAACAGCACCACCGGTTTGATAGTTCCATTCTACCTGTCCGGTGGAGTTGAAAATATAGAGTTTGCCATCGTTAGACCCAACTATTATCTCCATATCCCCCTCACCGTCTAAATCAGCAATTGCGGGGGAAGAGTCAATACTACCTGTGGTTTCATAAATCCATTCTACCTGTCCCGTGGAGTTAAGGACAAAGAGTACTCCATAAAGCGTATGACAATCGGTCATATTACAATAGGTTAAATTACAACTGGTGAGATTGCAAATAGTTGTATTGCAACTATCACATCCCACAACACTTGCCCCAAATATTAGCTCAATTTCTCCATCTCCATCTAGATCTGCAATTGCTGGCGAAGAAGAAACTGAGAATCCTGCTGTGAGGTTCCATTCTAAATGTCCGGTAGAATTGAAAATGAGAAGTTGATCATCATTTATGTAGCATTCAGCTAACGAGTCAAAGCCCACGACAATTTCCATCTCGCCATCGTTGTCTATATCTCCAATAGTTGGGGAGGAGTATATACCATACATCCATGAATGATTCCATTCCTCTTGACCAGCGGTGTTGATAACATGGAGTCCCATAGTAGCCCCCACTACAATTTCCATGCCACCATCCTTGTCCATGTCTGCAACGGCTGGTGAAGACTCTGACCAACCTCCGTAAACATCTATCGAATGCTGCCACTTTTCTTCCCCCATGTAATTGAGAACATGAATTGCGGGGCTGGAATCATCATATCCGTAAGAACACGCCACAATTTCCATACTTCCGTCCTTGTCTATGTCTGCAATAGCAGGTGAGGACTTCATCCAAATCCAAGATTCATTTGTGTTGTTCCATTTTACTTTGCCTTCAGCATCAATGGCGTAGAGGTTACCGCCCATAGATCCAACTACGATTTCTAATTCAGCATCTTTATCTATGTCATCAATCGCAGGCGTGGAATGAATAGCACCTCCTGCCGTGAGGTTCCATTTCAGCGCTCCGGTAGAGTTGAAAACATAAAGTTTACCATCATAAGAGCCAACGATTGTTTCCATGTATCCATCCCTGTCCAGGTCTGCAATAACTGGGGAAGAGAGTACTTTATCGTCTGTTGTATAACTCCATAATAAGCCATAATCTTTTACGGATGCGTTGCCAGTAGCAGGGGTGCATCCAGTATGGTTTAAATCGTGATGGAACATTGGCCATTCTGTCTCTTTGACACCGAAAGTTTTATTCACAGATTCTCCTACCAACCGTATCGCCGGTATCCAGTTGGTGTACGAACGCCCATTCGCATCCACGAACGAAGTGCAGTTAATTATCCCCATCCCTCCTTCCGCTTCCACCACAGGGGCGTGATGAATCTGAGGATAAGAACCTGTCTTTATCGTGTAGTAATAAGTATGATCGGCGTACATTGTGAAAGGTGAAAAAGAGACATTATGCCAGTCGCCATTATAACCTTCCCAGTGCCCTTCCGTTATCTTTTCTGTTCTATTCGGATCGGAATAAAAAGCAACATATTCTGTATGTCCGCCCGTGCCCGGGCATGGGTATGTATAAAGTTTGGACACATTATATATAGTCACGT
>JAGGRR010000262.1 GCA_021159465.1 Methanophagales archaeon | reverse complement strand
GGAATATTGCCTGAATACGAGATAAATGAGATAAAAGAAGCTTATGGGAAGAAAAAAGAAGCGGAAAAAACCATTGTGGAAGGTTTTACAGTTGCGAATTTCCCAAGCCGAGACGAAGTTGTCCGAAGTGCGAGTTTTATTTCCCATATCCCAGAGAGATATTACGAAGCTGAGTTGCATGATTATGAGGCTTTTATAAAGGAGATAATAGACACTCTAAAAGGACTGCCAAAAGAGAAAGTGCATGAGTTTTTGAACTGGGCAAGTAAAGGTTATATTGATAAATATGAAGAGATGCTACATTTTAGGGGGAGAGTAGCATCTCCTTTGGTTGTGGGTCCCTCTAAATTTCCCTCACAAGAGAAAAAGTTAGAGAGTTTAAGGAAGAGAGAGAATGAACTGAAAAACTTTAAAGAGAAAGTGTTAAAGAGGGCAAAGAAACTGGCAGAGAGCAGAGGTTTGAGTGAGCTTGAAGCCACAAAAATAGAGCTTGACGAGTTAAAACACACTCTTGAAGTGATGAAAGAGGCAAATAAGATAGTGAGAAGCAAGAAGCTGAGCAAGGAAGAGAAAGAGAAGAAACTCCGAGAGATTGGTGCATTTGAGATAGAAGGTTACTCATTCTACTGGCCAGAACCAGATTTTATGGGCAGAATAGGATTTCCCTCATTTGAGTTAGAGAGTGTTAGAAGGGCAATAAATACGAGAGAGGAGAGGTTAAAGAGATTAGAAGAAAAGGAAGAACACAAAGGAGAGGTAAATGTAATTGAAGAGACAAAGGATTACAAAATTGTGGAAGATTACACAAAAGATAGAGTTCTCATTTACTTCACAACGATACCCCCCAATGAAGTTAGAGAAGCGTTGAAAAGCAAAGGTTGGAGATGGTCTCCACACTGGAAAGCATGGTCAAGAAAACTCACAAAAGCAGCGATTGAGGATGCAAAGGAGATATTAGCGAAATTCTATAAAGAGGGTGAAAAGAAGTTAGAAGAGGAAAAAGGTGCAGAGTATATAAAAGTGCCGGCGGAGAAATACGGTAAAGCGGAAAAGGAACGGGAAAAGAAAGAACCGTGGGAGATGACAAGGGAGGAATTTAAAAAGCAGAGTTATTCTGAAATATTTAACATCTATGAGAGGATAAATCCTTTTAGACCTAATGATATTCTTAGGCGGTATGTTGATGAATTGAATAAATACCTTAAAAGGGACTTTAAGGAAAAACTCCCTCAATCTTGGATGCAACTTCATACCCTTTTGGAACGGGTTTATAGCGATATTGAAGCAAAACAGCCTAACAAAATACCTTATGATCTGAAAAAAGAAGTAGCTAATAGCTATGGTTTTCGAGTAGAGCCAGGGCATAGATTGATAGGCTTTGATCTTGTCATTTTGCCAGATATTCATAGACAAATAGTTGAACAAGCCCTTAAAGAAGGCAAACCCGTTCCTGATGAGGTTCTCAAAGACTATCCTGATTTGGCAGAGAAATACGGTAGAGTGGGAAAGGAACGGGAAAGGAGACCTGAAAAAGAGAAGATTAAAAAGAAGATTGTTTTAGAAGGAGAAAAACGACTGTTATTTGAAAAGATAAAGAAAGAGTTAGATTATGAAGATATTTCATTGAGTGAAAGTGCAGAAGAGATTGTAAAAGAAGCTGTTAATGTGTATTATGATACCGGAAAGCCGGAATTGGTTAGAGAGTTATTAAAACAGGTGATTCCAGACGGCGCTGAAATAGCTAATATTGTTATTTCGGTTATTGATAAAGAAAAAAAGAAACCACCCACAGTTGAGGAAAAACCGGAAAAATATCACATTGAATCTTGGTATTTATTGTATGCCCCGCACTTACCCGAAAAATACCAGTGGGAATATCAAATTAGAGGGCAATGGAACTTCAAACGGTTCAAAACTTTTGAAGACGCCCGTGAATTCATTAAGAAAGGCGAGGCGAAACTGTATATCCATTTCTTACGTGGCGAGGGTATAGCAACCTGGGAGCCGGTTGATATTCCAAAATTTGTATTGAAGGTGGGCGAGAGATTTGAAATACCACCTGAAGTGTATGAGTTAGTTCAACCCGTGTTTTCATCAGAAACAAAGAAATGGCGATGGCGGGTTGATATTTGGAACAAAAAGACAAATAAGAGCTATTCAAAGGATATATTTGAGGAAGAACTCTTAAAACTTAAAGAAAAAACTGAAAAGGAAAAGCCACCCGAAGAAGAAAAATACCAAAAAATCGGTGCCGGTTGGGAAACCATAGTGGGCTATAATGTTGATTTCATCAAATCGCTATTCCCCGATTGGAAATGGGATAAGAAGAAAGGAACATTGACAGCACCGAACGAGAAAATTGTGATTCACGCATTATTTAGCGAGATAGCACCCGAACTCGAACCACACAAAACTGAGATTTTACACATATTTCACAACCTCAGAAGTATTTTTGAAAAACTGGGTTATGAATTGGTGGTGGAACGCCCGGAAGAGGGAAAACGGGTGTTTTGTGAGCGAGCGAGGAAAGATATTAATAGATTGTATGATATTTTAGGATTAGAAGAAGCCATGAAGGAAAAGAAAGATATTGTTGAAGAGAAACTCAAAGCAGTGTTTATTTCTTATCTCAAAGGTGCAGGCGTTCACCCTGTGACGATAGAGGAAGAACTGAAAAAAAAGGTAAAAGAAGACATAGAATCGCTCGCCGAAG
>JAGGRR010000261.1 GCA_021159465.1 Methanophagales archaeon | reverse complement strand
AAAAAACCACCGCCCAGTGGATTATGCATTATATCGCATAATCCAACTGAGCATACACCTGCTTATCACGGAAATGTTTCAACGACATCGCACCCGAGGGGCAATATGATGCGCAACTGCCACAGCCTATGCACCCATCACCGACCTTTGCTACTCGCCTCGTTCCACCTACCACCGTCTCCACACCGAACGTAACCACTGGCACCGACTCCTCCGTCAACTCTATCGCCTCCACCGGGCATATATCCACACACACGCCACAGCCCGAACATATCAGCTCATCAACGACCGAAGTAACCGCGGGAGTCTCCATGAAATCTTTCGCCAGCAGCACACACGCTCTTGACGCCGCTGCACTGCTCATCGCTATGCACTCATCTAACATTGCCGGATACACCGCCGAGCCACAGACGAACACCCCCTCATTCACGGTGTCCACTGGCGTTAACACCATCTTCGGACGCTCCTGCTCCTCCATGAAGAACCCTTTCCTCAGCGGTATCTTGAACATCTCACTCAATCGCTCATTATCCTCCGCAGGCACCATCGGTACTGCCAGCACCATCATATCCGGCTTTATCTGCAACTCGTCATTCAGTATCACATCAAATACCGACAATATCCCATCCTTATACTCCGGCGGCTTCTGCTTCTCATACCTTATAAATAACACACCCTTCTCTCGTGCTTCCTTGTATAACGCTTCCCACTTGCCATACGTCTTCACATCCTTATACAGGAAGTACACCTCAACATCCGGATTTGTCTCCTTTATTCTCAACGCCGCACTCACTGCTTCTATACTGGTTGCCTTCGAACTGTATACATCCTCTGGTCCCACATCCTGTAATATCACCACTGTATTCCCTTCTACTTTACCTTTCTTCATAAATTCCCGCAATGTTTGCACCTTCTTATCGCTACCATACCCATAGTAGCGTTCATGCACAAACTCCTTCGCCCCCGTTGCTATCACACATGCACCGAATTCTATCTCCTCATCCACACCTTCGCCCACTATGCGCGCCTTGAACGAACCTGCTCTGCCTCTTATATCCTCCTCCCTCGCGTTCTTATACACCTTTATCCGCTCATTGCTTTCTACTCTGTCAATATACCCCTTCAATAACTCAGAAGCGTTCACACCGCCCGGTAATTCACCCATATCTTGTAAACCACCACTGAGTTCCGCACTCTTCTCCACTAAATACACCTCATAGCCTGCATCTGCTATATCCAGTGCCGCATTCATGCCCGATATCCCTCCACCAATCACCAGCGCTTTCTTTGTCACCGGGTACCTCTGTACCGGTATAGGTTCCAGCCGCTTCGCTCGCTCGACCGCCATCTTCAATAAATCAAATGCCGCATCCGTTGCTTCCTTATCAAAAACCCATGCACATTGCTCCCTCAGATTCACCAGCTCCACCAGATACGGATTCAGGCCCGCCTTTGCACACACCTCTCTTATTATATCCTCATACTCACGTGGCGAACAGCCTGCAAATACAACTCTATTCAAGCCCTGGTCCACTATCCCGCTCTCCACCGCCGCCAGTGCATCACTCATCGTCTTCGTGTCACTACTCACGAATACTACATCCCGCAACTCTTTCACACGCTCCGCAACCGCTGGTATATCCACCGTCTTCGATACCTCACCATCACAATCGCATATAAAAACGCCCACTTTCGGCTCTGCTCCTGGCTCCAGTTCTATATATTTATGCTCCTCCTGTCCCGGAATCAGCTCCGTTCGTTCTGATAACAGCGCTGCCTTCAGTGCCGCACCACTCGCCATGCCTACACTCTCCCTCACTTTCAGCGGCGCTGTTGCTGTGCCACATGCAAATATACCACGCACACTCGTCTCCAGCGGATTACTTATGCTTGTCTCTATATACCCGTATTTATCAGTCTTTACACCCGTCTGCTCCGCGAGCTTGCTCAATGTCCTCGCAGGTAATAGCCCCACGGCAAGCACCACCATATCAAGCTCTATCTTCTCTATCGTGCCTTTCTCTAAATTCTCAAACTTAACCGTCAGCGTTCCATCCTCAGGAATGACCTCCGGCACCCTCGACCTTATATAATGTACGCCATATTTCTCCTTTAGCTCCGCTACAAGCTCCTCATCCTTCCCAAATACACGCACATCCATATAGAATATGTAAACCTCAACATTCGGGAACCTCTCCTTTACCACCCATGCCTCCTTCGCTGTATACGCGCAGCATGCCGTCGAGCATATCTCATTATCCTGGCATCGTGAACCCACACATTTTATGAACCCTATCTTCTTCACCTCTTTACCATCCGACTGCCGCTTTAGCTCGCCTGATGCCGTTGCTGCCCTTAAGATACCTTCAAAATCCAGTGAGGTCACTACATCTGGACTGCCATATCCATAACTCAATGCTACTTTATCCGGTATGTCATAGCCTGGTGCCAGCACAACACTCTCAACTTCTATCTCCTTATTACCCGATACTTTCAATTTGAAGTTACCCGCAGAACCTGAGAAACTCTCTAACTCGCTCCCCAGTATCAATTCGATATTCGGATGGTTCTCTATCTTCGCTATCCGCGGCGATAACCCAGTCTTACATTCCGCAAGCTCCGCCATCTTACCGCCAAGCTCCGCATTACGCTCTATTAAATACACCTTGTAACCCGAATCCGCGAGGTCGAGAGCCGCCGTTATGCCCGCTACTCCTCCCCCTATCACTGCTATCCCCATCTTCACACCACCTTCCCTATTATATCCTTTGTATCCACAATATTCTTATCCAATCCCAGCTTGCCTGAGTCTATTCCCAGTGCAAGACCCAACAACTGCGTTATGTATAACACAGGCATACCTATCTCAATCCCGAAAGCCTCTTCTATATCCGGCTGCTTCGCATCCAGCATTATGCCACACAATGGACATGCCAGTGCGATACAGTCCGCACCCGCGTTCTTAGCCTCCTCCAGTACCTTCCGTGCCATCTCAAATGCTATATCCTGCCGTGTCATCATTAAAGGACCACCGCAGCACTTCGTCTTCGTATAATTATATGGGACTACTTCCCCACCTGTCAGTTCTATCAGCCTGTCCATCAAGCCCGGCGCATCAGGGTCATCAAAGGCAGTCTCTGGCGGTCTGCCTATATAACATCCATAATAGGGCGCAACTTTCGCTTCTACTTTCTTCTCCACCTTGCTTGAGAGCTCTTCTACCCCTATATCATTCACAAGCACATCCAGCACGTGCTTCACCTCCACACCACCGTTATATGTCAGTGAAGCATCTATACTGCGCACCCTTGCACGCAGCTCCTCATCGCCCTTCAGTGCTATGTTCGACCTGGATAAGTTGTAATAGCATATACTGCACGGCGTCACTATATTCAACCCCTGCTTCTCTGCAATTGCGAGATTACGTGCATTTAACGCATACACAATCTCCGGGTCCTCTACCTCCGCAGCGCCACAACAGTTCCAGTCCTCCATCTCTTCCAGTTCTATCCCCAGCTTCTCAAACACCGCCTTCATTGACATGTCTTGCTCCATCGCCGTCGTGCCCGATGGACAGCCTGGATAATACGCATACTTACGCTCACTCATTTCTTTCCCGCCCCCATTTGCTCAAATATCTTCTTCATTACTTCTCTATCCTTCACTTTCTCCGGGAAGAGAGCTTTCGGTCCCATCTTACCTTTCTTGAATAGTCGCATCCCGAACTCCTTGTAATCCTTCGACATCGCCATCATACCCTTGAAGAACGACCCCTCTCGTCCCGTATAATACTCCTTCGCCAGTCCGAAATCATACAATCGCCCATATTTCTCTAACTGATGCATGAAAGCCTTGTCAAATCTCGGTCGAACACTATCTATCTTAAGCCTTCCCGCTTCCTCCTCTCGCTCCGCTATCCGCCTTATCGCACCCAGCAAATCCGCTATCCGCACATCCTGCGGACATCGAGCCGTGCACGTCTGGCATATCAGACATACCCATAAATCGGGATTTGATAAAACCTCCTTTCGCATCCCCAGTAAACTCATCTGGATTATCTTACGTGGATTATAACCCGGTATGATCTCCGTTAATGGACAACCCAATGTGCACGTGCTGCACTGGAAACATGATGTCAGATGCTCACCCCCCGGCTCCTTCATTATCTCGTACTTGAAGTTCGGTTCTAATTCCCATGTCTTTATCATTTTTTTTCTTATCTTATCTCAGCTTATCCTCAAGCTCCTCCTCCTCATACACAACGAAAGGCAGTGGCTCCTCTACGTCCTTACCCGGCTCATACTCGAACACCTCCTGCACCTTCCGTGCTATCACAGGGTAATATCTCGTCAATGGTATCTCCTTAGGGCATGCATCCGCACAGGCTCCACACCCCACACACGTCGTGCTCACATGATACACTCGCGTCAGGTGATAGAACAACTGATTCGCAGGTACCCCTATTGCACCTCTCAGCTCAGCGAGGTTCAGCAGGTCTCCACTCGCCGGGTTGCCCAGTGGCTGGTCAAAGAAACATTCTTTACAATAGCATACCGGGCATACATCACGACAGTTCTTACATACTATGCAATCCTGTAAGAACGCTTCCAGTTCCTCAATGCTGCTTATCTTCGGTAACGCCTCTTCATTCTTCTTCGCTTCCTCTGCTATCCGCGCCTTCTCCTCTTTTCGCTCTATCTCCTTATCTTCTAACTGCAGTTCCAGTGCTGTCAGTGCTGCTTCTCCCATATTCGTCAGTCCCGCAACCACAACTTTATCCCCGTTCAACCTCACCATTGCTATATCACCGACATCTGCTAATCTGCTATCACATATCTTGCATGCCTCTCTCAGCTCTATCCCCTTACCCTTCAATTCTTCTATCTTCCCGCTCTCCAGCCTCTCTCCTATCTCATCACTATGGTCTGCATAAACCTGGTTCTCAAATGTACCCGAGCAATCAACAGAGATGAGCAGTAAACTATCCTTATCCATCTGATTCAGCTTCACCAGTTCTATCGCTGCCCTTATCTCGCATGGCTTTGCCACCAGTCCCACCTTATTCGCTACCGTCCATCCTTTAACTATTCCCGCAGCATTCACACCGAACGAAGGTGCGAAGATGGCTTTTCCCGGTGATGACTCTATCCTCTTCGGATCCGTTACCAGCATATATGCGATATTTTTACCTGCGGCGTGTGGCATTACCAGACAATCCACAACTTCCTTCTCCAGTAAGCCTCTAAAAAAGCCTTCTAAATCCTCTATCCCTATCTCTGCACCTTTCATAATATCTTACCTCTCATTGGATTTGGACCCAGCTTCTTCAAATCTTCCGCCATCTCCGTCATCACCCTTGCAAACTTATCTCCCTCTGATGCACTTATCCACTCTGATCTGACCCTGTTATCCAGTCCAAACTGCTTCAGAATCGTCCTTATCGCCGCTATTCTCCGCCTGGCATAGTAATTCCCTTTTATATAGTGGCATTCCCCGGGATGACAGCCCCCTATAAACACTCCATCTGCACCATTCAGTAACGCCTTGAGCACAAACATCGGATCCAGCCTCCCCGAACACATAAGCCTTATTATCCGTGCATTCGGCGGGTATTTCTTCCTCGACGTCCCTGCAAGGTCTGCTGATGCGTATGTACACCAATTACAGGTAAATCCGATTATCTTCGGCTCAAATTCCCCCTTCTTCTCTTCTCCCATTTCTTCTTTCCACTCCTTTTCTTATTGCTCCACTCTCAATATGCCTGTTTTTCTCTTTCTCAATATATAAATTTTTCGATATTTTCTGCTTCTGCTTCTTTTTGTATCTTTGCACTATCTTCTGGGAAAAAA
>JAGGRR010000260.1 GCA_021159465.1 Methanophagales archaeon | reverse complement strand
TGCCAATAGCCGCGGCAATGGCTAACGCGCCAGCGCCAACCACGAACGTGCTCACTACAATGGGAAAAATGCCGAACTGCCCATGTCCTGGATGCCATGTCATCCCAAATAAGAAATCCCTGCCCAGCGCTAATGCCGGGATGCTCTCTTTCAGTGTGAATGCGAGTATAAACAAAACGATAAGGATGGAGGCGAGTGCGGAGGCGAATAACAACTTCTCTATTATCTTCTCCTTCCTTCTCCTTAGTTCCTGTACCTGTACTTGTATTCTCCCCTCAGATTTTAATTTACGTTTAAATATGTGACCTGCAATATACTCCAGGGCACTCATTTCATTTCTTTACTCTTCTTTTCTCTAACACCAGTTCCTCTCCTCCTCTTGAATATATCCGGTATATCCTGATTGTTCCGTTTTCCTTTTCCGGTTCGTCTATTTCGATCAAGTTGAACGATTGTGGGATATTCCATTTCGTGCGGTTCGTGCATGCCGTACCCGCATTTACTATTATCATTCCATTCAAGTTCCATATCCACGGCACGTGTTTATGACCGCAGAGCACGAGGTCTGTCCCGCATCGGATAAGCAATTCGAGAACATCGCCGGCATCCATCGGTATGTTTCTTTCTCGTCCTGTTTTAGGAACGGGAATTAAATGGTGATGGAGAGCCACCACCTTAAAATCGCTGGTTTTCAGGCACTTCTCTATCCATTCATATTTCTCCCTGCCCACGTGTCCATCATCAAGGTCTGGCTGTGTGGAATCAACACCAACAACCGTTATCCCTCCATATCGCTCTACTTTTGACCTGGGACCGAAAATCTCTTCGAAAGCGAGGTAGCCAACGTTCCTCGCATCATGGTTGCCCGGTATCACCACCTTCACCCTGCATTCTATCCGCTCGATATAGCCTTTAGCGCGCTCAAACTCGAAAGGATAGCCATTCTCTGTTAAATCACCGGTAACGACCACGATTTCCGGCTCTATCTCATTTATCTTTTCTATCACTTTCTCAGCCAGATCGGGCAGGAAGTGCGGTTCCACCACATGGATGTCCGAGATGTGTACTATTTTCATGTCTTTCGTCTCCTCTTCACCTCCTCCTGCTGTGCACCGCATAAGATACCGCTAACAGACCCACGACTGCAGATATCATCACGAATCCAGGTGTTGCAGCGGTAGGCGTTGGCGTTGCAGTGGACATTTGCGTTGCTTCCGGTGTCGGTGCATGTGCTATTTCACCCGTTTCGCCCGTCAATTTTATGTAACCCATATCCTCAACCACCTTCTGCCCTTCTTCGCTCAACACGAAGTCTATGAATGCTTTCTCGAGTTCATCTGGCTCTCCTT
>JAGGRR010000259.1 GCA_021159465.1 Methanophagales archaeon | reverse complement strand
ATGCTTCGGGATTCGCTTTTATATCTCTGACAGAGTCATATTTCAAGTTGAGTAACTGCCCTCCAACCTTATTGCCGGTATCCAGTTGTTATACGAACGCCCATTTGAATCTATAAACTCTGAACAGGTTATGAATCCCGCGGGTGTTGAAAGATTATCGGTATGATGAATCTGCGGATAAGAGCCGGTACAAATAGTGTAGTTGTAAGTAGCATCCTTCTTCAGCAAAAACGGGTTTTCAAAGACGATGTAATGGTAATCACCTGCTCCTTGATAACCATTCCATGTGCCATTCGCTATCTTGTCTCCTGTTGTTGCATTAAAGAAAGCCACGTATTCAGAATGACCGCCTGTGCCGGGGCATGAGTATGTGAACATCCTGGAGACTTTTATCGTTTGGTTTGGCGTGATTGTACCCTTATGCGTGCCAAAGATGCTTGGATATGGATTTTTTGATGTGTTTGTGTCGAACAGTTTATTAGTATTCATATTCATATTCAGGGCATTTTTCAGACCCGGTGTTGGCTTGCTAATGGAAAGGTTCCCGGTTCCATCGGGTATTCTTGCCCATGATTTGTTCTCCTCGCTGCCAGTATAAGAAACAATATCAATAGCTGTGCTTCTGGAAGGAGGATAGCCATCATAAAGCCTCACTTCTTCATACCCGCGGTTATTGAGGCTGAAATCGTCATCTCCATTCCTGTAAACAAGTAAAAACCCATTTGCAGGAACAATTGTATCTCCGGTATTTGTATTTGATGGCGTTATATATAGCTCATGATAGTTATTAGAGTCATAAAGAACCCAGCCGCTTACGTTTACATTCGCTTCACCGACGTTATAAAGCTCAACCCATTCCCCCTTTGGCATATTTGCATCATCGCTTCCAGCAGGGTCTGGCATAAATTCATTTATCTTTATGTTCCATTGGTTCCATAATTTCTCAAAATAATTCTCGTAGTATATACCAGCTTCATTCGACTTTATCAATACAGAAGCTTCGTTGTTTCGGTCTAACGAGTAATAGTTCCAGTTTGTGGACCCGAGAATTACGACTCGTTCGTCTATTATAATGAGTTTTGCATGAGTTGTAACCCCTTTTCCATCGAATTTCACCTTTACACCACCTTTCTCAAGATATTCTCGGGCTTTTGTCTGGTATTCAGTGAAATTCTCACCTAAAAAATCCTCCCCGCCCTCAAGCATGACTTTTACATCTACTCCCCTTTTATTCGCTTCTATCAGGTCGTCTAAGAGCATATTCGAATGACTGCCCGTATAACCAGGATAGTATCGCATTTGAAATTGTACAATATGAATGGATTGAGAAGCGTTTTGAAGCTCTGCATGTAAATAATCGAAATATTCGCGGTTGCAGATAGGGATGATTTTTTCGCTTTCTTCCTGTACCTGTACCTGTTCATGGTTTACATCATGATTTGCTGATAAGAAGAAAAAAGAAGACGAACTCAAGAGCAAGAGGGTTATGATGCAAAATCCAAATATGACATGCCCATTCATTTTTTTCATCTCTGATATAACTTTTAGACTCTAAAGTATAATGTTTCTTTGGTGAAGCTTTTTTTTGAAAGAAAGGTTTTTTAGTAGATATTGAGAAGAACGCAGTTCTACTGATTGTTTTGTTATGATGATAATGATGGAAGAAGAAGTGATAGGGATATTGAGAAGTAACGGGATAGATGTAGTGAGTACACTGCCATGTGGTCGAATCAGGCGTCTTTTAGAGCTTGTACATTCAGATATAGAGCTCAAGGCTATAAGATTGAACAAGGAAGAAGACGGGGTTGGCATAAGTGCAGGAGCATATCTCGGTGGGGGGAAGCCAGCGATGATCATACAGAGCTCGGGTCTGGGCAACTGTTTCAATGCATTGCTATCTCTTTCGGTTACTTACAGATTGCCACTACCAATTTTAAGCAGCTGGCGTGGTGTTCATAACGAGGATATACCAGCGCAGATACCATTTAATAAAGCTCTACCAGATGCGTTACGTGCATTGGGTATTCCCTACAAGGAGATAAGAACCCGCGAGAGGATAGGAGCGGTGGATGAGGTTATTAAAGAGGCGTATGAGAATAGTAGCCCATGTGTAGCTTTGTTATCGCCCGCGATATGGACCGGAAGTGAAAGTGATAGTGAAGAGCTCGAACATGCGTTTCCCGAGCGAAATAAGAAGCGATGCGTGAGTTATGAGAAGGAGATTCGAGATGGGGAGATGACGCGCTATGAAGCGATGCGAATAGTGGCTGAGTTTTTAGATGGTGAATGTGTAGTCACAAATATAGGAATACCAAGTAAGGAATTGTATGCGATCAGGGATAGGGCGCTGAATTTTTATATGCTTGGTAGTTACGGTCAGGCATCTGCGATAGGTCTGGGGCTAGCATTGAGTACAAAGAGAGAAGTAATTGTACTGGATGGTGATGGCAGCCTATTAACAACGAGCGTATTACCCACAATAGCGGCAGAAGAGCCTCATAATCTCTCCATCTTCTGTATGGATAATGGAACACTGGGAAGCACAGGAGACCAGTTGACGGATGCGTATACAGTGGTGGACATGGAATTGATGGCGATAGCGGCTGGTATAGAGAATACAGTGAAGGTGCATACAGCGAATGAGCTGCGTTACGCACTTGAGCATCTATACCAGCATAAAGGTCCAAGATTCATTCATGTGATAGTGAAACCGGGCAATCAGGATACTGACAACATAAAGTTGAGTCCTGAACAGATAAAGCGAAGGTTTATGGAGGCATGTGTGACAGTGTGACAGTGTGACGCGTATAGATGCTGGCGATAATTGACAAGAGCATAAATCCTGAGCTTG
>JAGGRR010000258.1 GCA_021159465.1 Methanophagales archaeon | reverse complement strand
TTTTTTTTCAATTTTTCACGATCTCAATGATTTCTCTGAGTAAATTCAAAACTCGTTCTGCATCTGATTCTACTGTGGGAATATCAACATTCCCGTATTTGCAGTCATTGCATATCTCTCCCTTCATTAGCAGATCGCCTACATCCGCTATGTTCTCGCAGTATGCGTGAATGAATTTGCCGCAATTGGCACACTGAATCCAGACATAAAAATCTACATACTCGGCATATTCGACTTGTGTTTTCTTTGCGGTGAATTTCAAGCCTTCTGCGGTAATCTCAGCAATGTTCCCACTGACGGGTTTAACATTGATCTCTACCTCTCCGAAGCGTTCCTGGAATTCTTTTTTTGCCATTTCTGCGAATTTTTCTGCGGCTTCTCGCTTGTTCCGTTTCCTTCGTTCTTGCCGTTCCTTTGCTGCCTGTATCGCCCGTTCCCTCAAACTTTCCATCTTTTCTCACCCCTCATGCACCATTCGCACCTCGCTTGCCTCTGCCTCGATCTCCTCTTCCTCTCGCCACTCCTTGTTCATGATTTTGAGTTGTGCACGACGTGCAGCCTTTGTAATTGCATCCCTAACGGCAAACACTCTGAATCGGAGAAAACGCTCGTAGATTCTGCGCCGAGCTTCACTCGAAAGTATAGGCTTTCCTTCATCATCCCAGTCTTCTATTGGTTTCTTTCCTTCTCGCTCCATTTTTTCCACTATCTCCAGTGCTATTGCTTCTTTTGCAATATCAAAAACATGTATCACCGATTCATCAACGAACTGCTCTCCTATACGTGCCCGCACAATAGCTTTTGCGAATTCTGTTGTTTGTGTCGCTTCTATTATCTCCGTGCTCACGCCCGCTTGGTTAGCCCATTGCTGGACGAGCCATGCGTCTGGTTCCTCGTGCCCCCCGACTTTGTATACGCCTCCTTTTATCTCTAATGTTTTCTCTTGCACCTCTCGCCTGACTGCGGGAACGGTGGATGGCTGTGGCATTGCTATTTCGCCTTTTCTGAACGCATAGAACTTCTGTATCTCCTCTATCTCTTTGAGTTCCTGATCGGTCATAGGATTTTTCCTATCCCCTCGAAAACCCCAGAATCGCCCGTTTGGATACTTGTCATTGTATGTTCGTCCAATGATTCCGTTCTCGATTCGCTTGATGAATTGTGTCTTATCCTGCAGTTTCCGCTCTTCAAAGCCTGATCGCCTCAAGAATTCTTGTTCACGCTCCCGCTGCCACTGCTTTATGTCTCCGATTACTTCTTTTACCTCCGCTTCTAACTCCTCTTCCGTCATCGCCACCGCTTCTTCCACTATGTCTTTCTTCTCCTCTTTCTTCTCCTTCTCTTCCTTCTTCTCCTCTTGGACGGTCGGTAGCTGTTCAGTCATTACTGTCGCTCACCTCCTCCGCTTTCCGCAAAATCACTACCTTTTTGCCGTCCCTCATAACAAAATCCCACTCTACTTGGTCCCCAACCTTGAGTCCCAGCCACCGTAGGCATTCAGCGGGGACCGTGAGCCGAATGCCCCACGCACTCACTTTCGAGGTTTTTCT
>JAGGRR010000257.1 GCA_021159465.1 Methanophagales archaeon | reverse complement strand
AAAGATTCTTGTAAATTATATCAACGGTTGGATGTGTTCGGTGTTTCGTCAAATATTTCAGAATCTTCAAGCGATGATGTGATAGGTGAATACCCACATTTACCTGATATTCTCTGAGTTCATCCATTGGCATTTGTTTTCCTGATTCACCTACTTCCGAGAAGGAGATGTTTTTTATAAGCTCTTTGCTACTCATGGTCTTCTCCTATTCCTAAATAGTTGTATGCATATTATTAAATTATGCCAGAAAGCTCCTATCTGTACCATCATGCTCAGAGCTAAGAGCTAAGAGCTAAGAGTGTATCTACTGGCGAGGCTATGATGAGTTTTTTACATCCTTCCATGCCGCAAAATGGAAAATAAAAGTCCAAAAGCTATTATTCCTGCTGCAAGAAAGCCAACGATGCCAATAATCGGGATTTCGTGCCATTTCGGTGGAACACCAGAAAGAACTATAAGAGAAGAACCTATCACGAGCGAAGCTAAAACAATGGCAAAAACCATGCGATTGCTCGTCCGGTCGATGGTTTCAAGCATTGGATTAAGCCCTTCATGCTCAAATTTTATCTTTATCTCGCCCTGCTGTATCCGTGCCAATATGTCTCGTGCCTCAGTAGGGAGGTCACGCAATAGCAGGCGTGCTTCAAGAGCAGAGAGATAGAGATCCTTGATTAACCTCCGGGGGCTCATACGTGCCCAGATTAACTTCTTGGCGAACGGTTCAGCGTGTTCTATGGCATTAAATTCGGGGTCCAGTTCCTTACCCACGCCTTCAATGGTCACCAGAGCTTTTGCAAGCAGATAGAAGTCTGGTGGCACTTTCAACCGATACTCTGCAACCACACTCGCAATGTGGTGTAGCAGATTTCCTATTTCTAATTCTTTAAGTGGACGGTAGGCATAGAGTTCGATAAGTTCGGCGATGTCGAATTCTAACTTCTCATTATCTCCTATCTGCATGTACCTGTACCCGGATATTTTCAAAATGGTTCTCGTGATTTTGGTTGCGTCTTTCTCTATTATCGCAATGAGGATGTCAGCCAGTGCTTCTCGATGGCGTGCTGACAGCGAACCCATCATTCCGTAGTCAAGGAAGCAAATGATGTTGTCTCTCAGCACCTTGATGTTACCCGGATGCGGGTCTGCGTGGAAGAAGCCGTGTTCAAATATCTGTTTCAGAACGAGATCCGCACCTCGTGCTGCCACGACTTTAGGGTCAATTCCGTAGTTCCGAACCTTAGCTTCTTCTCCTGACACTGCTTTTGTGATTTCTGAGACTTTTAGACCGCCAATAAACTCCATTGTCAATACCCTATCAGAGGAATATTCACGATAGACATGAGGCACATGAATGATCGTGTCAGTCTGGAAATTTGTTGCAAAACGCTCGATATGCGCCGCCTCGATTCTGAAGTCCAGCTCTTTCCTGATTACACGTGCAAATTCGTTTACTATGCTCACAGGGTCCCAAATGCCCAGTTCCTTCTCGAAATGGTTCTCGATAAGTGTGGCAAGATGGAGCATTATTTCCAGGTCTGTCTCAATGATTCGGTCGATGCCAGGACGTTGAACCTTGATTGCCACTTCTTTTCCATCGTGCAATACCGCTTTATGCACCTGTGCAATAGAGGCGGATGCGATGGGTGAATCAGAGAAGTCACTGAAAAGACTGCTAATAGAACTGCCCAATTCCTCCTCAATAATCCGCCGGGCATCTTCGGTAGGAAAAGAAGGGACTTTATCCTGAAGCTTCTCCAGTTCGGCGATAAGCTCCCGCGGCACCATATCCGGTCTGGTGCTCATAATCTGCCCAAACTTAACAAAAGTGGGTCCAAGCTCTTCCAGCGCCATTCGCACCCGAGCCCAACGTGAAGCAGTCGCTATCTCAGCAGCAGTTTTACCCAATATGAAACGTTTACTTTTGCCCTTA
This sequence comes from Methanophagales archaeon, assembly GCA_021159465.1. NCBI lineage: Archaea > Methanobacteriati > Methanobacteriota > Methanomicrobia > Candidatus Methanophagales > Candidatus Methanophagales archaeon. The sequence goes on along the minus strand of JAGGRR010000257.1, from coordinate 2,356 downwards.
CCGAAATTGAGATATTTTGGTAACTCCAGCTTCGCTAATATCTCACCAAAACCATACTTCGCCAATATTGCGATGATCTCACGATAGCGGTTGATATGGCGATACGTGCGACTTACCACGCCGATTGTGCGAATCGGCATTTTGCCATTGTCAGTCCTTCTTCTTCTCTAAGATCTCTTTGACAGCACCAAAAAAACCTTTTACCACATCCTTTACCACTTCTACCGCTTTATCACCCACTTCTTTTGCGGTATCAAGAGCAGCTTCTGCGGCATATTCCGCGAAGTCAGCGGCTTTAACACCTGCCAGCTTCGTGCCATCAATGATGCCCTCTGCAGCACCTCTGGTGACCTCAGCAGCCCCCACTTCTGTCTTCTGTGCGCCTTCGATTGCACCTATCATCGCACCTTTAGCTATGGATTCCACTTTCTCTCGTGTAACCTCAGCTCCCTCTAATGCCTTCTTAACAGCATCTCGGGTAATCTCAACCACTTTCTCTTTTATGTCCTCACCCTTCTCAGCCGCCTTCACCACCGCTTCTCTAACAGCTTTTGAGACTTCACTCTCACTCTCTTTTTCTTCCATGCTTTTTTGCACCTCCCAAAGATAGATAAATCTTTACTTATATTAAAGGGATAAAATATAATATATACAATAATTATAATAAATACTATGTCAATCGAGTATGTAACCACCGTGGACCGCGTGGTCATGCGTGTGAAAGCGCTAATGATGAAGAACTGGGGCTTCGGTGAGGGCTGCAGCACAGTTTATGCTGTGCTCCTTACATCACGTGAACCGCTATCTGCAGAAGAGATAAGTAAAAGAACTAACTACGCCTATTCCTCCACCATATACCATCTTAATACGCTCATGAGGTGGCGGCTGGTGGAACGGGTTAGAAGCACCAGAAAGAACGTGTATATAGCGAATGTGAACTTCGTGGAACTGATAAAAGCGGAGCATGAGAAGCTTATGGCACATCTCAAGCAGCTTTACGAAGCTGTTCAGGGAACAAAAGACCTTGAACATCTCAGTGATGAAGTTGAGCGTGCAATTGCGTATTTGAAAAGAGTGGAAAGTGTCGCTGAGACAGGTACAGGTACGGGTATAGAGGGTATAGAGGGGGGAGGGTGATAAAGATGGGTAAGAACAATAAGGATAAGGCTTTGCAGAACGAAGCGGAGATAATAGCCTATCTGAACAGGGTAATGGACAGCACCTTTGCAAGATTCATAATGAAGAAACTGTCCAGACCGAAGAGCATAAGCAGATCACTTGGCATATACGCGGGTGTTGAAGAGGCTAAGACTGTAAAGGAGAAAGTTCACGCTAAGGTCGTTGCTACCGCGATAGAGAAGGGTGCTGCTCCACTCGGCGTAGAACCACAGGCACTGAAGGACTTCCTAAAAGACCCGTACATAAGAAAAGGGTTCAGTGTTATAATTCGTGGCATTGCGGAATACGGCATAACAAAGCCGCAGCGGCTATCCGCGCCTTTTCTCGTCGTCTGGAACTTCACGAGCGAATGCAATCTCAGGTGTAAGCACTGCTATGCGTCCGCTACTCCGCATCCTGCACCGGACGAACTCACGCTCGGGGAGAAGATGGAAGTCGTGGACCAGCTTGATGAAGCGGGTGTTGCTGCTATATCGTTCTCAGGTGGCGAGCCACTCATGAACAGGCATCTGTTACCCGTGGCGGAGTATGCATCTTCTAAGGGTTTTTACCTCACCGTAGCTACAAACGGAACGCTTATAACGCCAAAAATGGCGGAACGCATGAAAGATGCGGGGATAGGATACGTGGAGGTGAGCATTGACGGTCCGACGGCGGAGATACACGATGCCTTTAGAGGCGTAAAAGGCGCTTTCGATAGGGCTATTACGGGTCTAAAAAACGCTAAGGATGCTGGACTCACGGTTGGACTCGCTACCACAGCTACACACCATAATATAGGCGTGATGGCAGAGATGGTGGAACTTGCAAGGGAACTGCAGGTAGACCGGTTTATTGTCTTCAGCTTCGTGCCCACCGGCAGGGGTCGCGAGATAGTGGAAGAAGACCTTGGACCGGAGGAGCGGGAAGACCTCATGAATTTCCTTTACCGCGAATGGCAAAAAGGGGATATGCAAATAGTCACGACCTCGCCGTGTTACGCCCGCATTTCACTATCCAGCGCATTGAAAAACGCAGGAGCTAAGATTTCTCCCACTCATTTCGCTGACCTTGAACTTCCAGCCGAGTATCGTGAAGGTGCAAAGGCTCTTACTGAGTTCATTGGCGGATGCGGTGCCGGGCGGATATACTGCTCCATAGAAGAAAACGGTGACATCCAGCCATGCGTGTTCATGCC
>JAGGRR010000256.1 GCA_021159465.1 Methanophagales archaeon | reverse complement strand
ATGGAAGAAGATATATCTGCTTCTATTGCCAATAGCGGCGCTTATAGACCTTCTGTATATGAGCACGAGCAAGGGAGTATTCTGGAGTATTCCTCTTCTGAGCTATGAGCTCGTTTTTGGCAGGGTTGACCAGTTGAGTCTGGTTTTCGGGTATGTATTTACTATAGCGGCTTTTTGTATGACGCTTTATGCACTACACGTAAAGGAGGACGGGCAGCATGTATCTGCCTTCCTCTACGTTGGTAGCACGCTGGGAGTGGTCTTCGCCGGTGACCTCTTCACTTTATATCTGTTCTGGGAAGTGATGGCTTTCTCTTCGCTTTTCCTTATATGGTATCGCAAGACGAAGGCATCCTCGGAAGTGGGATTCCGATTTCCGATATATCATGGTACATATCTTTGGCGGTATCTGCCTGTTAGCAGGTATCATCCTACACGTGCAGAACACAGGGTCAATTGCTTTTAACTCTTTTAATTGGGGAACGGGCTGGGGTTACCTGTCCTCTTACCTCATATTCCTTGGATTTATTATAAATGCTGCCGTGCCCCCTTTACATGCCTGGCTGGTGGATGCTTACCCCGAAGCTACGGTTACGGGAGCTGTATTTTTGACTGCTTTCACTACTAAAAGTGCGATATACGTGCTGATAAGGGTTTTTCTCGGTGTTGAGATTCTGATATGGCTGGGGGCGATAATGGCAGTGTATGGTGTTATCTACGCAGTGCTCGAGAATGACATAAGAAGACTTCTCGCCTATCATATCATCTCTCAGGTAGGGTACATGGTATGTGGTGTAGGAATAGGGACATGGATGGCGATAGATGGTTCAATAGCTCATGCGTTCTGTCATATTCTTTACAAGGCGCTTCTTTTCATGGGTGCAGGCGTGGTAATAGAGATGACAGGAAGAAGCAAGTTCACCGAATTAGGTGGTCTCTACAAGTACAAATACATGCCCCTCACTTTCTGGCTCTACATGATTGGTGCTTTCTCCATTTCTGGTTTCCCGCTATTCAATGGGTTCGTGAGTAAGACAATGGTTGTAGAAGCGTCGGCGATGGCAGAGCTGCCTATTGTATGGTTGCTGCTCGAAGGTGCTTCAATAGGGACTTTTCTTCATACAGGCCTAAAAGTTCCATACCTTACATGGTTTGGAAGAAG
>JAGGRR010000255.1 GCA_021159465.1 Methanophagales archaeon | reverse complement strand
CTTCATAAACAATACAGATAATATTCATCTTATGGTTGATTCACCCAACATCTGGAACTCAACAGAAAAAATAGCCTGCACCTACAATGATAGCATTTACACAAACTACCTTGGCAACTATTGGGACGATTACAAAGAAAAATATCCAGAAGCTGAAGAGACAAAAGATTGCGAAATTTGGAATACGCCTTACAGCACAGATTCCGATGCGGATAACTATCCACAATTGAAGCTTTGGGGGAATTATTTTGAACCATCAGAAAATATTTTTGACACTGGAAAGCCAGTCAATCCATACCCAAGCATAAGGGGAATATACAATGGAATAATAAAGCCAAATGTAACAATCGAGGTATCTAAACTTTACACTTATCCATGCGCAGACACAGGCGGACATACTGAATATGCAAGAATATGGAATGATACATGGGCATGGAAAGAAGCTCATTGGGAGGGTTACAAAGGCGATTGGCACAACATAACCTTTGATGAACCTTTCACGCTATTCGCCGAAAGAACATACTACTATGAAATAAGAACAGGCTCTTATCCGCAGATTCACCATACACCTAAATTGCCAACTGTAAGCGGATGGATAAACTGCTCTGAGTTCGTAGATGCGAATGGCAGGATTTATAAAGGTTGGATTCCTGCGATAAGATTGTGGCGAGAATAAAGGGGGGAATAAGAAATGGAAATGGAACCAAAGGAATTTTGGGAGGACATGAATTGGGGGAAAGAGAACTATATAAAAATTTTAGATGCTGGGAATACTGGGAGAAAGAACTGGAAGAATGGAAGATGAGATTAGAAGTTTTAGGAGTTATTAGATAGAAACGTTTAAATCATTAAAGGAGCATGAAAATGATTTTTTTCGAGTTCGCGAAGAGGAACCTTGCAAGGCATAAGTTCAGGTCCGTGCTCGCTGTTATCGGGATTGTAATAGGCGTGTTGGCAATAACAGCGCTTGGGATTCTCGGTAACAGCGTTCGGCTCTCTGCTTCAGAACAGTTGTGCATGATAGGAAACGAGTTAGTGGTCTTTCCGTATGGCGAAGAAACAATTTCAGACGCTAACTTTGAGAAGATAGAGAAAGTGGCAGATGCAATCCCTGTAAGGTCGAGCGTGGATAAGGTGATTCTAAACGGTGAGTCAACGCCGGTGATGATATATGGAATGCGCAGTGAGGACATACCGAAACTTCTGGAGAAGGAGGATGGACAGTTTCTTAAACACGGTTCTTTAAACTGTTTGGTCGGGTCAAGACTCGCAGACGAATATGAGTTGAGAGTAGGAGAAAGGGTACCAATAAAAAATCAGAAGCCAAGAATCGTGGGTATCCTGAAGGAACGGGGAGTAGGATTCGACATAAATCCTGATAACGCTATAATTGTCTCTGATAAGATGTTTTCCTCGTTATACAACTCCTCAGGCTACAACTCTGTGATTGTGAAGGTGGATAATATAGAGGATGTGAAAGAAGTAAGGGAAGAGATTGAAGACCGATTGAACAAGCGCGAAGAAGTTGTAAGAGTGATGGAGCTGAAGATGATAGTGGAAGGTATAAAGAGCCTGTTCAGGACGATTTCCGTATTCCTGCTTGGAATAGGAGCTATTTCGCTCTTAGTTGCGGGCGTAAGCATCCTTAACGTGATGATGATGTCAACGGTAGAGAGAACGAAGGAGATAGGTGTAATGCGTGCAATAGGCACGTCTAAAAGTGGGATACTTCGTATGTTCCTGTTTGAGTCATTGATTCTTGGAGCTATTGGAGGAGTGATAGGAGCGATTTTGGGCTTCGGTGCTGGTTTCCTGGTGGACGTTTTGATGTTAAAGGAAGCGTCATATCTGTTTGCTCCTTCAAGTATACTGTACATATTCCTCGGGATTGCTTTCGGGGTCGGAACGAGTGTAATAAGCGGGCTTTATCCTGCATGGCGAGCTTCGAGGTTGAAACCGATAGAAGCGCTGAGGTACGAATGAACAAACCTTTCTTTCAAAAAGAAAGATTTACAACACTAACAACAACATAACGAAGGGGGATTTTACTATATCATGGTTATGGTTATGGTCATGGTCAAGGGTTGGAGTGTTGCTGGTCATTGCGGCGCTTTTACTGGCATTCATTGTGTACAATAATAAAAATGAACAGGATATATTTTTTGATAATAGCTGTAGTGGTTATTGCGGGAGTTGGATGCTCGTTCCTTTTCATGGATTTCGGAGCATCGAGAAGTGAAACTTCAGTAAACTCAAGGGCGGCGAAGTTTGCATGCGGGGAAGAGGTGGCTAAAGTTTCAGGTGATATCTATCTCTATGTGGATGGCGGAGAGGAGTTTGATAGCGTGCTGGGAGATGAGCTGGAGAGGGAGCTGGAGGGTATCGCTTCGAGACTTATAGAAGTTGCAAAGCTTAAGGATGAGTTCGATGGGCAGCTTGTTGCAGTTACTGTAATTTGGGAAGATATTGATTATACGCCTTTATATTCACGGGCAGAGATGAATATTTTATATTTCTTTTCATCTTCCGGTGAAAGTGAGTATTTCAAGAAGTTCAAAAGAGAGAAGTCCGGGGGGAAGGATGTTATTGTGAAGTTCAACAGCAGCAAAGGACCTCAGGTTATAAAGAAGGGAGAGATAAGTTTTAGAGATACAAGCTATGGTATTTTCTCTCTTAAGTATTACAATAGGCATCTTGCGGATAGGCTTGCGAGTGAGATACGAGCTGAGCTGAAGTAGAAGCTAAAAAAGGAGCAAGAACGGGATTGGCACCAAAGGTAGAACAATCCGGGGAACATGTGGGATAATCATTCACTCACTATTTTCAATTTTCGCTAAATCGTTATAAAACCGTATCAATAACTTTGTCACTTCATTATCCTCGTTCAATGTGAAGGTTCTTATTTGTTTGCCCACTTTGCCTTCTTTCACAATGTTCATTTCCAGAAGCGGCTCGATTACTCGTGCAACGCTGGAGTGAGAAAGTCCGGTCTCCTCCGCGATACCTGAGAGGTAGGTTGTCGTGCCACGATTTCTTATTAAATAATCGAGGACGATGAGTTGTGCATTCCTACCGAATATCTTCTCAAGTTCAACCATAAATACCAACCAGCATTAAGGGAGAAAGAGCTATTTCAGCTTCACTGCAGACCCATAAACGAGTATCTCTGCTGCACCCCTCATCACCATGGAAGTCATGAACCTCACATTCACGACTGCATCAGCGCCGGTTTCCTCAGCCTTCTCTATCATCCTCCTCAATGCTATCTCCCTCGCCTCACTAAGCATCTCGGTGTATTCTTTTATTTCACCACCAACGAGTTGTCTAAACCCAGCCACTATATCCTTGCCTATGTGTTTTGCCAGAATGATGTTACCCCTCGCGAGCCCTAAAACTTCCACTATCTCTCTTCCTGGTACAAAATCTGTATTCACTACTATCATGGTCTCAACTCCTCCTCTCCTATCTCCTCCTTCATTTTCTTCCATTCCCTGTATCTTTCAAAAGACAGTGTTGTTATTAAAATAACACCACCAATAGCCATCATCACGATACCGATTCTTATCCCAAGCAGTATAGCCTCTGTATTCTCCGGGTTAAAGACGGGATATATGCCATATACTCCCTCAATTATCACACCGACAAGAAACATCACGACTCCAATCCATTTCATCCCATTTATCACACTCATCTCTCCTTATGTCCTCTCTTAAATTTTTGAAGTTTGACAATATTTAGTACCACCTTCCTTTATATTTTTCGATTTTTCAACAAATCGAAAAACTTAAAATAGGCTCACCTTGGTTATTGATATTTTTAAAATAAAAGCGATAACAAAAATAAAAAACGATGAGAATAAAAAGGGGAGGAAAACTGCGGGAGGGAAAAAGATGAGGTTAGACGATAATGATAAGAAAATTGTTGAAATGCTACAAAAAGACGATACGCTCTCGTATGGCGTGATAGCAGAGCGATTGGGCATTACAGAAAGGGAAGTGGTGGAGAGGATTAGAAGACTTTCCGACACCAGAACCAAGATTTTAATAGTAGATGACGAACTGGATACTTTGTTACCGCTAAAGAGAGCATTGGAAATGGAAGATTTCAATGTCATCGAAGCTCAAGACGGCGTAGAGGCACTGGAGAAGGTAAGGGCTGAGATCCCTGACCTCGTGCTTCTCGATTTGATGCTGCCCAAGATAAATGGATTTGAGGTCTGCCAACAGTTGAAGCAGGACGAAGCAACAAGTGCTATTCCGATAATTATGCTCACAGCAAAGGGCGAGACTTCTGACAAGGTCGAAGGTATTGAAATCGGTGCAGATGACTATGTTACAAAACCATTTGATCTGGCTGAATTAAAAGCGCGGATAAAGGCAGTTCTGCGTAGAACCGCTCCGTGAGTGTAAAAGAATAAGAATAGAATAAGAATAAGGAAAGAGCAATTACGAATATGAAGGATAAGAGCAACAATAAAGTGATCATTCTTGTAGTCTGCCTCATCCTTATTTGTATTGTGGCTTTTTTGGGTTTCAAGACCCACAGAGAAGTGGAAGAGATAGTGCAAGAACAATATAGTAAACAGCAACTGTTGCTGGCGAGACAGGCAGCTTTGGGCATCGAAGCATTTGCAGATGAGCGTGTAACCATTATAGAAATACTTGCCAGAGATAGGTCTGCTGATTCCATCACCAACATAACCAGATGTTTCAAAACAATCTATGAAGAAACCAGCGGTTTTTACAGTATTGAATTTATAAATGCGAGCGGAGTGGTAGTGTATGGCTACCCGGAGCATCGTGCTCCGATTGGGTATGACCTGTATGCAGCGAATAGAAGCAATGCCTTTGATTCGGCGAGAGATTTAAGAAAAACAGAAATTTCCAGTCCTATACCACTGTTCGAGGGAGGTCTGGGCTCCTTCATCTGGGTTCCAGTATATGAAGATGAAGGGGATGAAGGCGAGAATTTCAGGGGCGTCATCCTCGCCATTATACAAATGTCCACCATCACAGACCGATTCCTCGAACCAATCATGCAGGATAAAACTGGATACGTGTATATGATAGATCATAAGGGGAAATCGCTTTATGATGGAGCGAGAAGCGAAGTAATCGGTAAAAACTACATCAAGATGCTTGGTGAAAATCAAAGTGAATGGCGAGATATAATCGAGAAACAGATGAACGGCTCAGAAGGGACTGCTGTTTACCACAAAGAAGGAGATGAATCAGAATCGGAATCGGAACAGATCGTAGCGTATGCGCCAGTACGATGGCGTGACCAATTATGGTCAGTTGCTATATCTGTACCTGCAAGCGAAGTTGACCAGTTGATACAATCAGTTTATACCAAGCAGATGGCTTTTTCAGGCATTGTCATCGCACTCATCCTGGGCGGAAGCCTTGGATTAATCGTGATGTTCTCCCGGTGGAACAAAACGCTGGAAGCGGAGGTGGAATCGAAGACAGGCGAACTGATACAATCGAATAGAGAACTCGCACTGGCAAACGAACGGCTCAAAGAACTGGATAAATTAAAATCTGACTTTGTTTCCATGGTATCGCATGAACTCAGGACACCCCTTGCTGCCATGAGAACATCAGCGCAAGTACTTGAAGTAGCAGACATAGATACAGAGACGAAGAAAGAAATGCTGGACATTATTCTCAGGAACATAGACCGTCTGACGAACCTTGTTAACGACCTGCTGGACCTGTCCCGAATAGAATCAGGCAGAATGGAACTCAAATTCGAGAGAGTGTCATTGGATTCAGTAATTGCGGATTCTATCGAAAGTGTGAGACAAACAGCCATTGAAAAGGGCATAGCACTGAACATTGAACTGCCGAAAGACCTTGCACCGGTTAAGGCGGATCGAGAAAAGCTTACACAGGTAATCATAAACCTCCTTAATAACGCTGTTAAATTCACACCGGGGGGCGGAGAAATCAGTATAAAAGCCAGCGAGTTGAACGGGCAGGTAGAAGTCAGGGTCAGCGATACAGGGATTGGTATCCCTCCAGAAGACCTGAATAGGGTGTTCGACAGGTTTTACCAGGTTGACAGCACGCTGACCAGGGAAGCGGGTGGAACCGGTCTCGGACTGGCGATATGTAAGGGTATAATAGAAGCCCACAACGGGGAGATATGGGCGGAGAGCGAACCTGGTAAGGGAAGTACTTTTATCTTCACGCTGGAGAAATGGAGTGATTAAGTAGCCCCGTAAATTCTGCCTTGAGTTTTTGTAAAGTTTGACGATAAATAGTCAAAATATACAATATTAGGCATTACCTAATTTTATGTTTTTCGGTTTTACGAAAAATCGAAAAGCTTAAATAGGGACATTTGTATATTTATGAACAGGTTCGTTGAAAAAGAGGCGAACCGCGAGATAAAAAGAAGGAAGTGGAAAGAAAAAAAATGAAGGAAGAAGAAGCAAAAAAGAAAGCAAAGGCAGCGGTTGTGTTAGGAGTGTTTCTCCTGAGCGTTTTTTCGGTCGCCGCTGTCGCAGGTCAGGCAGCACCGCCGCAACCAATACTTAACCTCGGTGCTGTCGTAATAGGGTCAGGAGTAGGTGCAGCAGGTCAGGCATCATTGTCACAACCTGCGCTGGTAGAGACATCCAAGCAAAGCGAAGAAGAGCAGCACGGGCAAGTGGATTACAAAATATTGCAAATCTCGCCGAAGCACGAGTGGTTCGAGCTGAAACCCGGCGGTGAAAAAGAGTTTACAGTGAAGGTAAAAAACAAGAACGAAGAGGTAGTATTCACAAGCCCACGCATTGAAACCCAACCGTTTGGAGAATATTTTGTGGAAGAGGACTGGATAACAGTTGAACCGGGTAGCGCAGAGCTAAAGGCAGGCGGTGAGCAAGAATATACCGTTACGGTAAAAATACCGGAAGATGCGGAAATCGGTCATTACAGCGCGCAGATCGTATTCACAAATGATACGATTCCAACACCTTATCTAGCACCGTTCCCGGTGTATGTGAACTCGCTAAGCCTGTCAATACGAGTTTGGGAACCGCCGAAGATAGTGGTACAGCCACAACACATACATGACAGGATAGAAGCGGGACAGAGCCAGGAGTATGAGATACAGATTGAGAACAAAGGCGACAAAGCGATTGCAATAAGCCCGGAAATTGGTGGAGAAGAACGAAGGTATGGACCTTTCGAGAATAATCTGATTCCCGAGGACTGGCTGACGATAGATGCACCTGCGAAGGTGGAAGCGAACTCGAAGGCGACGGTAAAGGTAGCAGTGAATGTGCCAGAGGATGCAAAAGGAAGGTATGAAGGCGGCATCAACCTGAACATAGACGACCCTTCGATAGAGCGGTGGAACCATGAAGTACATTTGAGCTTAGAAGTATGGAAACAACCCACAACACCGTTCAGGGAAGATTTTACGGTGAAACAGGGCGAGAAGGTCAGTGTTGTAGTTACTGCCAGACAGTATGCATACGATAAATATGGAGGAGCGGAAGAAAAAGAAGAGCCTTCTTTCGATGTTGCACTCATGCTGGCAACTCTTGAAGGTGGGAAATTGACACCAGAGCCATCAAAAACGGTGAAAACAGCGCACATAAGCCTGGGTATGGATTATTTACCGCCATGGGAAGCATCAAGTGAAGGGATGTATCACGTGACGAGCACAGTGTACAGCGAAACATACGAGATAACTAACGCACCGGGTGGCGTCTGGACGCTGGAGATACTGCCGAAGAATGCAAAGAGCTTTGATTACACAATAGAGATGGGGGATGAGTAAAAAACTCATTCTTTTTTTTATTTTTCCGGGAGGAGAAGGAGGCGATAAAAAAAGAAATGGTAGGTGCAAAGAAAATCGTAGTGGTAATTGCAGCAGTTGCAATAGTTGCTGCTGGCGTTTATTTAGGGCTGCCGAAAATCGAGTACAGGCTTGGTCATACTGCACCTGGTTTAGATTCGGGCTTGTCCACAACAGCAGAGTTTTCATTTTCAGGCACGGAACTCAACGAAGAAACGAAAACTGAGATTGTATCGAAGGTCTTAGCTGATATAACGCCTTATAAAGGCGTGAGGTATGATAAGGTGAACATCACTGCCATGAAGAATGGTGAAGACCATGACCTCAAGGTTATCTGCTTTTCAGATGCGTGTGAATACCCGGATGTCTATGATTTTACGTATTATAGTGCGCGTAAACAGTTAGTTCAGAACAGATACGCGCTGGAAGCGATACCGCCGAGCGAGAGAGCAAAGGCAATCTCAGTCGCACTTCAGAATAAAGAAGCTGTGAATCTGTTGAAGGAAAACAGTTTGGAAAGTGTGACGCCGACCGTCAGGAGGGTGCTTCCGGAAACTGCAGAGAAGTTCTACTTGCCAAAGACACTGCTCAGCGTTTCGTGGACGCGGTTTGGAGCGAACCCTGTGGTTGTTTCTGTTCTGGTTGACCCTGATGAGGAGAAGGCTGTGGAAGTGTGGAGTAATTTAGGAGTGGAAAACAAAGAAGGTGAAAAGAAATGATAAGTGCAAATAAGAATATTACTACAGGTTTTATTGTGGCGGCTCTGGTGCTGCTTGCAACAGTCGCTGTTGTATCAGCCGCAGAAGGACCTGCCGTTATGGTTACGGACTACAAAGTGGAACCGGCAGTTTTGATGCCCGGTGACACCGGCATCATTATCGTAACAGTACAAAACATGGACACACAATCATCGGAGACCGAGACAACTACCACGGGTAAATATTCACCATCTGAGACCACGAAGATTTCAAAGCGAAGTATAAGTGCAGAAATAGAAAGCATAAGGCTGAGTGGTAGCGACAAAAATATACAATGGGCGCGAGAAGGCGTACAGCGCTCTGAGTATTACAACGTAGGAGCTTTAGGACCCGGTGAGAGCATAACAGTCGCAATACCGATAAAAGCTGCTACGCATACCAGCGATGGCACTTACTTCCCTGAAGTATGCATAGAAGTAGATAATGGCGACAACGTGCGATTTCCAGTACCTGTGAAGGTGGAGAGCAGCAGCGTGGAGATACTTGAGAAAGACGTTCCGTCCGAGATTTCACTCAGTGAATCAAAGGAAATAGCGGTGGTGGTGGCGAATAACAGACCAAATTTAGTTAGCGGTGTAAATGTGGAGGTGAAAGAGAAAGAGAGTCCGGAAAATGATGAGTTAGAATTCACGCCTGAGCGAATCTTCATAGGCAACCTGGCGCCGTACGAGAAAAGGTGTGTAAATTTCTCGTTTACTCCTCTTTGTGTTTCCGAGGGGAATAAAGACATCCAGTTCGTAGTGGAATACAAAAATGGCATCAATTCGCATCGAAATACACTGGATTCTACGGTATTCGTGAGGAGCAACGCAGACTTAAGGCTCATCCTGGTAGATGCGCCTAAGTCGGTTTTGAAAGGAGAAGTAGCAAAGATAGACTTTGACGTGGCTAATGGACTGCCAAAAGACGTTAAAACGGTATCCGTAGTGCCTGTAAGTAACGGAGTGGAAAGAGTGAGGATACTGCCTTCAGAATATTTTATTGGCGACATGGAAGCCGGAGACGTATTTTCCGCTTCTTTTGACGTTGATACAAGCGATTTGAACGCAGGAGAAAACAGATTTGCATTCAAACTGGTGTTCAGAGATGTAAACACCGATAAAACTTATGAAACTGCAGGTTACGAAGTGCGAATAGAAGTAAAAGAGCCGCAGAAGGATGCGTTACTTCCTATGTCATTCGTTGCACTGCCTGTAATCCTGTTAGCGGTGATTGCAGTCGTGTGGGTGAGGGTGAAAGTGAAGCAAAGGAGGAACTGCGTAGAATGATCCGAGCAGAGCATCTAAGCAAGGTTTACCGGATGGGGAAGATAGAGGTGCCGGCACTGCGAGATGTGAGTTTAGAAATAGAAGAAGGAGAGTTCCTCGCGATCGTGGGACCTTCCGGCTCGGGCAAATCTACGCTGCTCAATATGCTCGGCTGCCTGGATAAACCAACGAGCGGTGCGGTATTCATCGGTGGTGTGAATACCGCCTCGCTCAGCGAGAACGAGCTTGCGGAGATAAGACGTAAAAAGATAGGATTCATATTCCAGCAGTTTAATCTCATCCATTCGCTAACTGCGCTGGAAAATGTCGCGCTTCCCATGTTCTTCGCAGGTGTGAAGAGTGATGCGCGTATTAAGAGGGCTGCAGAACTGCTTGCAAAGGTCGGGCTTCGCGAGCGTATGCATCACAAACCCTCGGAGCTGAGTGGCGGGCAGCAACAGCGAGTGGCTATTGCACGTGCACTTTCTAATAACCCCGCAGTTATCATCGGTGACGAACCCACGGGTAACGTGGATAGCGAGACAGGAGATGCGATAATGGGCATCTTAGAGGGCTTGAACCGCAACGAAGGAAGGACGATAATCGTGGTGACGCACGATACTGAGATTGCAGCTCACGCGCCGCGAGTAATAAGGATGAAAGACGGAAGGTTGCTCGAAGAATGAAGGATATATTTCTGTTAGCATATCGGGATATAAAGGAGCGGAAAGCACGTACGAGTCTCACACTCCTGGGCATTGCAGTAGGGATAGCGGCGGTAATCGCTTTAATGTCCGTGGGCTATGGCTTTGAGCAATCAGTAACAGGGGAATTAGTGGAGATGGTAGATTTAATCTTTGTAATGCCGGGTAAGGCGAATTTCGGGAACTATATGGAACTTGGCAGTTTTAACGAGCGAGATTTGAAAGATGTGGAGCGGATAGGGGGAGTGAAGGAAGCTGCGGCAATGATAAGCGGGATGGAAGAGGTGGAATACCGGGGAGAAAAGACAGTTATGAGAGTGATAGGTATTGACACACGAGATATCAGTGCGATATTTGGGGAAGTAGTGAAGACAGGAGATGGTAGGGATTTACGCGATAATGACCACAAAGCATGCCTGATTGGGCATAGCATTGCGAATGACTATTTTGATGAAGAGATAGGGGTCAACGACAGGCTAAATATAGGCGGAAGCAAATTCAGGGTGGTTGGCGTGCTGGAGAAGCAGGGTGGATTCAGGTCGGACGTGGATTCCTCGATATATATCACGGAAAGAGATGCAAAGAGTATACTGGGCAATGATGAAATTGCGCAGATAACGGTGAGGGTGCGAGACATAGGGGAAGCGGAATTAATCGCGGAGGAGATAGAGGAGCGAATAGATGAGAACCATAAGCTTGATGATTTTACGAGCGCAATGACGATGGGCAGCGCTATCGTGCAGTTAAAAACCATTTTCACACTACTGCAAGCTGTGTTAGTTGCTATCGCTTCTATTTCGCTTATCGTTGCTTCTATTGGCATAATGAACACGATGCTGATGTCCGTGATGGAACGAACGCATGAGATAGGCATAATGAAAGCGATAGGAGCAAAAAACAGGAATGTTCTTTCTCTTTTCTTGCTTGAGTCGGGCATGGTGAGCGTAGCGGGTGGTGTCTGTGGCTGTGTGCTGGGTATCATTGGTGCAAACGTCATAAGCATTGGGATAGGTGCGGCATTCGGAGAAGAGATACCGGCGATTTTGCGACCAGAGGTTCTGCTCGGCGGGATTGTGGTTGCGGTAATTGTAGGAGTGCTGTCGGGGTTGTATCCAGCAAGGAAGGCGTCAAAGATGAGTCCGGTCGAGGCGGTGAGGTATGAATGAGAAAAATTGGAGGTGTAAGCGCAAGCATGAAAAGAAGGGGGGATTTAAATGAGTAATAAAGAAACAAAACACA
>JAGGRR010000254.1 GCA_021159465.1 Methanophagales archaeon | reverse complement strand
ATTCAGCGGGGACCGTGAGCCGAATGCCCCACGCACTCACTTTCGAGGTTTTTCTCTTCTCCTCCATCTCTATCACCTCAATTATATATTGTGTTGAGGTTATATATAAGCTTTTCGATAGATGTTAAAATTTTTTAATATAGAAAAACCTTCATATTCACAATGCTGGAAGTGGTGGTTACCGCAGGGAGCATTAGCGGATTTGTGTCACTTTTCGGATTGCTATATATCTTCTTCACAAAATTGGGGCGCATGGAAGTGAAAATATGCACGCTCTGGAAAGTGTATGGTGAGGATGTGCTGGAGCGAGCGGTGAGGGAAGGGCTGGGAAAACATGAATCGCCGGTAAGGATAACGGACAAGGGAGAGCAACTCCTCGGTGATGATATAAAACAAAAAATTGAAGCGATTGTGGGGAGAAGAAAAGTTAAAGACGGTGATTTAATTTATTTTGTTTTAAACGAGACGATAGGGGATTTAAAAAGAAGGGCAGGAGAAACAGATGTAGATATAAATTCGCTGGTAGCGACAGCGATGCTATACACAGAGAAAGTTTTGGGAAATCACCGATAGATTCTCCATTTGGTTTTATGCTTGCGCGCATCCACGCGCACCATTAAAAGCCACTCCACTTTTTTTACCTTGTGTTTTTCGCGCCATTCCTTGAGTTTTTTCAAGAAACCGCGAGTGCTATTGGTCTTGACTTGAACAAAATGAAGTTCATTGCCATCAGGCGAGATGGCGACCAGATCGAAGAGACCGAAGATATCTTGCGTGCCGAAATGTGAAGTTTTCTGCGGCACGAAGACTGCCCAGCCGCGCCGCTCATATTCCCGCGCAGCTTCATACTGCGAACGATAACCTTTTTGTGTCATTTCACTGCCGTCTGAAGCGCTTTAGTTCTGCTTTCGATCATATTTTCTTACAACAAAACTCAAAATCGCACTCGCAACCCTGCTCGTCACCGCGTCCGGTAAATCGCTTTCCACAACAGCGATAAAAACTTTATTCTTGTGTTTCCGCAGAATGAGCATGTCCGGTGCGCTGCTCCCTCTTCGTAGCCTGAAAATGATCGAGGGAAATTCACTTATCATTTTCGCGCTCCCACTTCCACTTCGCCGCCTCGCTCAATACTGGCAGAAGAACACTTCCTGGAATTACAACGCTCGAACCTTTACGCTTGCCTCGCGCTTCGAGCACTGATCGCAACATATCTTCACCGCAGATGCGAGCGAGTGCGCTGAACGATGCCGTAATAGTCGCTTTTTCATGCGTGTTTTTCATCTTCTTCTCCTCCTATGGATGCAAAAGGGTGGTGGTATGGGTAGAACAGCTCATCACCCCCTCCGCACTTTCTCTTCGTTACGGCAAGCCCCGTATTACAGGACCCGCACTTTGGACAGTCTTTGCACATCTTCTCTATCTCTTCTTTTTTATATCGCTTTTTCTTCAGCGGACAATAGAATTTTACCATTTTATTACACCTCCTCCGATTCTTCTCCTCTTACGCATGAACATGAACGGAGTGCATTCCCGATGCCTGCCGAGGAATAAGAATTTACATCCCCGGGACCGACCTAAGAACAGGAATTTATGTGTTTTTTCTTTGCTCATTTTTCTTCCATCATCACCTCCTCACGACTTTTTTGTTGTTTCCATTCCTTCTCCATATATCCACACACGATGCACCACCACTGCCTGAACACTGGGTTATCCTCTTCAATCATAGGACTACCACACTCGGGACATCTCCTGTAATTACTCATTTTAATCCTCCTCAATTTTACCTTCCCTTCGCAGTTCGTCAATGATTTCAACTAACAGGCTGATGTCGCATCCGATATTCTTATGTAACTCTGTAATGTCTGATTTTTTATGTTCTCGTATATAATCCAGCACTTTTTGCTTAACTTTTTCGTCTTCTCTTAGTAGATTCATTCTCCATCACCTCCTCACATACGAATCCGCTCCTCTATAGCATCACATGCCCCCCTGAACGGACATTTTTCGCATGAACATGAAAGATTGCAGCTTCTGCGCACAGACAGCACCGCACCATCA
>JAGGRR010000253.1 GCA_021159465.1 Methanophagales archaeon | reverse complement strand
AATTTTGAATTTAAGTTATGTTACTTATGGAAACATTAATGGGAGATATAGAAACAATCTATTTAAAAATGGATTATAGCAAAAATCATACTTGAAGCTATTGGTTCTGGAAGAGCAAAGAAAACCGCAAGCAGGCTGAAAATACCCGATGTAGAGCGGTTTATAGACATAATGAGAATCATTATGGTTGCAAATCTCGTTCCACCGCTCGATATATGATATGGGCTGGAAAGGGTTATTTGCTTGACATTTGGAATAAGATCAGATCAGATCTGGCAAGAATTCCTTAGGCTAATCGAGAAGTGGGAAACGTTCAAGGAAAAACGGAACAGAATCGAAGTATTATTCAATATTGTGAAGAATACGCTTGGATTGAAGCGTTTGCATCAATATACAGGTAGAATTGTTGAAAAGAGTGTGTGTTGTACCTTCCATTTAGCTTTCTACCTCATACAGTTGTCTAAAGGCATGGGGATAAGTGCGAGAGAGCTTGTTTATTGGTGAGTGGAGGAGGGGGGTTATATCCTCCTAAATATGTTATTTTATTTCATTAGCCAATAAGTATGCTAATAGTGAAATATTAGACCCTGCCCAATTTAGCGGAGGCAAAGAAACGAATGACTTTCTTAGGAATCTTGGCTCTTAACAGAAGACTTGTGCAATAAATTGTGAGAAGTAACAGATTATATAACCTTAGGTGTAGATTCGTATAAGGAGAAAATATCGACAACTCAGAACTATATTAATCCAACCACACACATCGAACTTGTGTTCTTGGTTGATTTAAAAAATAACAAATTTTACTGGGCTGGAAAATCTGAAAGAAGAAAACCCCAAAATTGTGTTACAACATCCACACACTACGGTAAAAGTCAGAACTTGGCTTAATGCATGGCGTTGTCTAAAGAAAATGCTTCCAATCGGTAGAGAGATATGCAAGTGCTGGGAGATATTATGAATCTGATCGCAATCCATCAGATTATGGCGGAATAGATGATACACTCTCATGTACAAAGCATGAGGACACTATTGATTTATATAGTATATTTAAGAAGAAAATAATGACCGTCCCAACTTCATATAACAGCGGACATACGGCTTCGTTACACTTCGCCCAAATTCGGCAAAGCCGAACTTCGTATGTCCGTAATACGCTATCTGAAATTCGGTTGAAGGTAGGTAGAATATGAGAATAATAATTGAGTTTGTTAAAAAGGAAGTAGTTTTATTTATATTCCTTTTTCTGCTTGCTATTGTAGCTATTTTATATCCTTACGAAATAATCAATTATCCTTCTTTTGTTGATTGGAGAACAATAATAGCACTTACAGGATTACTTATAATTACAACAGGGTTAAAGGAAAGTGGGTATTTCAATGTCTTTTCGAGAAAGGTATTAAAGAGATTAAAAAGTGAAAGAAGTCTATCAATTTTTTTTATTTTGTTTTCAGTATTACTATCAACATTTCTCACAAATGACGTAACGCTGTTTATAGTTATTCCGCTAACAGTTGGTATTCAAAATTTAGTAAAAAACGATATTTCTAAATTGATTATATTTGAAGCTATCTCTGTTAATGTAGGTTCTGCCTTAACACCGATTGGCAATCCTCAAAATCTCTTTTTATGGTACAAGTGGAATATTTCTTTTGTAAATTTTATTATAGAAATGCTTCCATTAGTCACTCTTCTTCTTGTGATTCTTTTAATATTTGTGTGGATTGTTTTCCCGGACAAAGGAATAAAATTTTCAGAGGGAATTAATGATTATAGAACGCAGAATAAAGTTTTATTTACTTTGTCCATAGCAATGCTGATAGTTTATGTGATTTCTATCGAAGTGAAACAGGCTCATTTAGTATTGCTGCTTGTCTTTTTACTTTACCTTATATTTTATAGAAAGGTTTTGCTAAAGATGGATTGGCTACTATTACTACTGTTTATTGTTATTTTCATTGATTTTCATGTTATTTCAACTATTCCTATTTTATCAGAGGGTGTGAATGCATTAAATCTACACTCTGCAGGTAATGTATTTTTGCTTTCTGTACTCACTTCTCAATTAATTAGCAATGTGCCAGCTAGTGTACTTATATCAAAGTTCAGCCATAACTGGCTTGCAATAACTTATGGAGTAAATGTTGGAGGAAATGGTTTAGCTATAGCCTCCTTGGCTAATGTTATTGCATTGAGAATGGTAAAGCGTAAAAAAATATGGTTAAGTTTTCATCGATATTCCTTGCTTTTTTTTCTGATAACTGGAGGAATTGCTTATATATTGTTTTTTGTTTTATGACTATCGACGCATTGCACTCCGCATAATAAACTATGGAATGAACATTCAATTGGTCCTATTTTATCGTCAGAAATCCAACAAAAAATCGCTGAACTTGTTAAACAATCTCACAAAACAAGAAGAGAAGCAAAAGAATTACTCGAAGCAGCAAAAAGAAAAGTTGAAGAGGCAATAGAAAATGATAACCCTCACCAAAATGTCACCATTCAGCAAGCCTTTGTAGGCTTCATTTATCCCTGAAACCCAAAGAAATGGCAATGCCAATCAAAACGACACCAGGAGAAGTGATCT
>JAGGRR010000252.1 GCA_021159465.1 Methanophagales archaeon | reverse complement strand
CATCGGATTGTAAACAAAATACTCCTCGGAAAAGAGTATGAAGACGTGAACCGCTGGTGCGACCAGCCTTACGCATGGCTCGGCAGGAAGCACCGCATACTCAGGCATGACCCCGTATCCATTGCGCTAAAATACCACAACGACCCCGAACGGCTCGCAGCTGCGTTTTTGCATGTGCTTACGGATGAGGTGTATTCGGAAGCGATAAGGAATAGGAGGAAGAATAGGAAATGACAAATAGGAGCGAACCTCTTTCGGACCGTGAAATGCGTGTTATTGAGCGTCTAAAAGTGTCAGGTGTGAAAATAGACGAACCGCCAATAATCACAACAGTCGGTAAGACACGAACCGTTGTGGGAAAGGTTGATGAATATCGCCTCAATTTCGTGATAGGGGACATCCAAAAAGAAGATATGGAAGAGTTTGATACGTTCAGGATTGATGATAAGGTTGTTTGGGTCAAGAAATCGCCTATGTTGAGTATGTTGAAAGAGAAAGAGCGACGAGGCGAGAGAAAGACAAAGGTGATGAAGCTTGTGCCCGAATATGGCGGGTTACGAAGGTTTGAACAAGAAGAGGATATTACACTCACCGAGAAACTGCAATTGAGATATTTGAAGGAGCGAACATGAGTGTCTATAAGGATGCGTATAACGAGTTTTGGGGCAGGTATAGCAGAGTTGAGCGCGACCGGATACGGCGGGAACTGAAGAGAAAAGGGATAAAACCGCTTACGCCTATTGAATTAGGACATTTAAAATCGTTATTAAGAGAACACGGTATTGATGACTGGGTTTCGGAAGTGGACCCTTATATATCTTATGAGGAGAATGTTGAGCAGATAGAGGAACGGTTTGGCAGTTTACCATCGGAAGAAGAGTTCAGTTTACGCAGTTTTGCACGCAGTGTGGGCGAAGGATTCTGTGATTATGTTCACGAGCTTGTGGAAGAACTCATGCGAGAAGAGCCAGACGCTTTGAAATACATTGCGGAATTGGGGTATAAAGATGTGGATTCGTTCCTGAAAGACGTTGTAAAGGAAGGAATATTGCCTGAATACGAGATAAATGAGATAAAAGAAGCTTATGGGAAGAAAA
>JAGGRR010000251.1 GCA_021159465.1 Methanophagales archaeon | reverse complement strand
TACCATGCCTTTGATGAAATGCCGCCGGGATTGATCGAAAAGCTGATTAAATTATCTTTTCTTCCCTCAGATAACTTATTAGCTTTGGAATTACATGTTCTAAAAGCACTTTCAACCTCTTTACCGCCTCTAATCTTAATGGAGAATATACGCTATCACCTGTAATCCCTACTGCACTTGTAGCTGTTAATGATAATGATGGGAACTCTTGTAACCGATAGACCAAAATTATACGTTGAATAGTATCAGTATCGGTCCGTATTTCTTTGGGGTAGGTCAGGTAAATATTTCGATTCTTTAGCATCAGTATAACCTAAAGTATGATAACCATAGGTTATATCTCTTTCAGCCAGACTTTTGTTATATTCTAAATCTGCTAAGAGATCTTTTAAATATTTTCCCTTTGTTTCTTTCTCTCTTCTCCGATCTCTAATTAACTCAAACATAAATGTTAAAACACTCCCTACTGCCACACCTATCAAAGCCCAAATTTCTGATGGGATCATATTTACCGCTTCATCATCTTATAATATCATATTATAATAATAAGCCTCCTCAAGGCTGGCTACCCTATCTCTTTTGATATTTGTTCGAATTCCGCATCCGACATTCTCGAAGAAACAATCTACAATCTGTGATAATTTATCAGTCCCGCGAGATATATCAGTCTCTTCCTTTCTTCTCCAGATAATTTCAGTTGGTGGAATATTCTCGAACGCTTTACGCAGAATTCACTTCCCTATTACTTCCTCTTCACCATTTGTTTTCGTTTTACAAACCATTAGAGATTGTCCCGCAATTCATTCTTAATTAACGATACATAGAGTTAAGCATTGCACGAAATCCAAAAAGTTCCCGAGTTCAGATGCCGAATTGGCAATTAAATCCCCAATCTTACCCAGGACAGCCACTTTTCCTGCCATTTTAGTCCACATTACCTTCTAATTATGAGCCGTGCATACCTGTCCAGGATATAGCCATCCAGCCCTTTTTGCTCCAGATACCGCAGGTTTGCGCCGCTGAAGTAATCGTGGTCTACGGTGATTTGTGAGTTAAGCGTATGACCGTTCAATTCGCTCCGCTCCTTCTTGTTCTTCATGAACTTTGCTTCAGGGTCAGTTATACTTACAGCGCTCTGTCCATCTCTATTTAGCTCCTCCTCTGCCCTATCGAGCTTCTCTATGACCTACTCCTTACCCTGCTCATCGCCAAGCGCATATTGCTCTATAATATTCACCGCAGTGCTATTCAATAGCTTACCAGAGTCTTTTTCAATCTCCTCTATATTCTTACGAATCTTCTCCTGTGTGTCGAGTTCTGGAGGGAGCTCATCACTCCTCTTATCACCATAGAGCCTGTCCTCCTCTTCATCTATCGCAATCCCCCACTATATTATCCCCCTTATCGCTTTTTATATGGGTAAAGGCAATTCATATGTAATTTGGGTAATTGTTGGACAGCCTCCATAAAGTAAAGTATAATATTTCTTTGGTAAAGCTTCCTTTTTGAAAGAAAGTTTTTTTATAAAATTCATGAGCCATTCTCCACCAGAAAAGTATCAGAAAACTTTATTTTGTAATTCAATCCAATTTAATACAAATCAATAGAGATGTACAATAAAAAGTAAAAATAGGGATAAAGGTAGATATAGAGGGAAGATGATAAGAGTCTATTCAACAAAAGTTTGTCCGCATTGCAAGCAGGTGAAGGATTTTTTAGCTGCGGCAGGCGTGAAATATGAAGATGTGGATATTACAACTCCTGAAGCACTCACCGAACTGAGAATGAACGGTGTATTCACGCTTATTACTCCCGTTCTCCAGGTTGGTTCTACATTTATCACTCATGAGGAGCTATTTGATGGTGAGGATTTGAAGGTGGAAACGCTTAAAAAATTGATTGATGAAGGGAAAGAAGGAGAAAATTGAGGAGGTATAGAAGATAGAAATGAGAAAACGATTTGGTAAGGATAAGGATACGATACAGACGACTCTGGATGGTATGGCATTGCGGTTCCCGAAAGTAAGAACCAGCGATGGCCATATCCTGGATTGGGATAGGGATGCGATAGTGAATCAACTTTTACGTGAGACGAAACTGAGTGAGGATTTTTATGGGTGCCCCGGGATAAACGAGGAGGAGGCGCGGGATATAGCGAAGAGGGCGGAATCGAAGATAAAAACGATGGGTATAACACAGCTATCAGGTCCTCTCGTGCGCGAGATAGTAAACCAGATCTTACTGGAGGAGTACAAAAAGCTGGAATGGCGAAATGTATGTACTCGTGTGGGCACGCCGGTCTATGATGCCCACCTCATAGATATAGGCGAGGGTTTTGAAGCAAATGAGAATGCGAATCTACAGGATAATGCGGAGACCTCGCATAAGAAGAAAGCGGATAAGATATGCAAAGAGCAATATTTGTTGCTACTGCCGCCGAAGTTAGCGGATGCGCATCTGAGTGGGGACTTACATATACACGACCTTGAATATTTTGGTACACGCGGGTTCTGTCAGGACTGGGATTTACGCTACTTCTTCTATTACGGGCTGATGCCTGATGGTACAGGTACAAAGGCGTCAGTAGCAGGACCGGCGAAGAAGCCGGAAGTTGCTATCCTCCATGCTGTTAAGATACTTGGTTCCGCGCAGACGAATTTTGCAGGCGGGCAGGGGTTCTTCAATTTCCTCGTATTTATTGCACCTTATCTTGAAGGGCTATCGTATGAAGAGATAGAACAGCTCATGCAGATGTTTATATATGAAATGACACAGATGCAGGTGGCGCGTGGTGGGCAACTGGTCTTCAGTTCCGTCCAGCTCACACCTGGCGTACCGAAGATATGGCGTGATAAACCAGTGGTTTATAAAGGCGCGGTCTGGAATGGGGAACAGGCACCACTGAGGACATACGGTGAATTTGAACGTGAGGTGCGTCTGGCGTTCAAAGCGCTCATGAATGTCATGCTTAAGGGTGATTATTGGGGTAAACCATTCAACTTCCCGAAGCCGGAGGTGGCGATAGAGCCACAATTCCTGGGGGAGGATGAGGAGTTTAATAAGAAACATCCTGAATTGCCTACCTGGGGTGAGCTCTACGACCTTGCATTTAAACTCGCTGCTGAGTATGGCACGCCCTACTTCGATAATAAGATACCGGAGTACCGTGGTGCAGGCGAGGGGGTTTCCTGCTATCAGTGCTGCGCATATTCGTTCAAGACATCTCCAGATGATGAAGGGTTCAACGATAAGATGTATTTCCGAAATGGCAAGCATTTCTCGATGGGCGGATGGCAGGTGATAACAATAAACTGTCCGAGAGCGGCATATCGTGCAGAAAGAGACGATGATAAGTTATTTGGGGAGTTAAAGAAACAGATTGATCTCGCAATAGATACCTTCAAAGTGAAGAAGCAATGGATGGATAAGATAGTGAAAGCAGGGCGAATGC
The DNA here is from genome assembly GCA_021159465.1 of Methanophagales archaeon. Lineage (NCBI taxonomy): Archaea > Methanobacteriati > Methanobacteriota > Methanomicrobia > Candidatus Methanophagales > Candidatus Methanophagales archaeon. Next base: position 14,357 of record JAGGRR010000251.1, on the reverse strand, counting down.
CTTTTGCCACACAGCGCCCAAAAGACCCTTATACAGGTGAAAAGGGCGATGTCGCTGTCTATTTAGATGAACTTGTGTATATCGTGGGAGTGGTAGGGATAAATGAGATGGTGCAGTACCACTATGGCAAGCAGATGCATGAGGATAAAGGCGCTTTACGGCTCGCAGTTCGTGCTATGACCGAGATGGAACTGTATGTGAAAGAACAGACAGAACGTGAAGGTTTTGAGATTAGCTTCTCACGCACACCCGCGGAGACAGTGGCACAGCGATTCGCAGTAGCCGATCTGCTGAATAAAGAGTTCAGAGAGAAGGCAATGACAGTAGTGAAAGGTGACCTGTCTCAGGCTTTAGAGCTAATAGGCAAGACGAGGGATTTACCGGTTTATTACACCAACGGTACTCATGTACCCCCGAATGCCGATATCTCTCTCGCCAGGCGAATAAGTATTGAGCATATCTTCTTTCCTATTGTTGATGGTGGTGATATCATGCACATTTTCCTCGGCGAGGGGTATCCCGACTGGCGAGGGGTAAAGAGCCTGGCAATGAAGATAGCAACGAAGACACAAACGGGTTATTTCGCGTTCACAAAAGATATGACCGTATGCATGGATTGCTCGCATGTAACGATGGGTTTGAAGGAAGAGTGTGAAAACTGCCATTCTCGTAATTTAGATTATATATCGAGAATAACGGGCTATCTGCAATCAGTGAGTGGATGGAACGCGGGTAAGAAGCAGGAGTTGCTGGACCGTATGCGATATGGGGCGGATGAGGTCAGGTAATCAGTAGTTCCGACAGTAACGTAGGCTAGGAAAAGGAATAGAGAACAAAACCCTTTCAGGGGATTTTATATTTAGAACGCATTATATAGCGCATAGATAGTTCCAATCATCTAATTTAGTACTTAGTACCGAATTCCCATTTTTCAGTTATCACAGGCTACAGGCGGATCTTCCTTGAAGAATCAAACTTTAAAAGTAGCTATCGAAAGCAAAAACTCTCGATACAGAGAGAATTATCGGCACCCTGATACCTTCGAATTCCTTGTAATTCTTCTTAGCTGAGCTGTAATGATTTGTGACGGTATATTATTCTGCATCCACGGACATCCAGCTGCCCTCAGGTCTGGTTTTCATTTCACCGCTCTGTTTCTGATGTGCGATCTGAATGATTTCTTTTCCAACAATATTGGAGCGCTTAAGCCACCTCTGCACCACAGGAGGTAGTTCATCAATCATTTCCGCAGTTACTATTCTTTTCTCAACAAAACAAATATGTTACCCGCAGAAAGAATGAAAAGTAAACAAGCAATCAACCAGAGTATTCCTATTATTTTAGATAAACCGCCCAATAAAGAAATAGTGTGAAGTGTTTCTCCGGTTAGTTGTTTTACCTGAGCTAACTTCCATTCCTTCACGAATCCAAGCAGATGGATTAATCCATGAAGGAATATGGCAAACGGAAATTATTATTCTAATCATAGTTTATCTCCTCCATCTCTCATTATGAGCTTTATGCCGCCGTTTCTCATATAACCCCGGTATATCCGAAGTTCACTTCACATTTACTTCCACTTCCCTTTGGATTAAGGTCTTTACCACCTCATTTACTCACAATCCTGCGGAATATATAAGCATTGAGGTTACTGTGGTGTGATCTGTTCGTGCGCCTCTAAAACGAGCCAAAGGAATGTAGTACTGAGAGATCAAGAGATATTTTACTGAATAGGCTTGGGGATAAAGTTAGTCACTTTACTATCGAGAGAACCTTATAAACCACTATCACAATAAGTGCGGTTCCACCAAATTGTAGCGATGACAACCATGTAATCATCCTGCCGACTGAATAGGGTATACTATCAACTATAAATCGGTTAATAGTAATTGGAATTTTTGCAACGCCCTCCTCCTTTGTCCCGTTTTCGTAAACCACATCCATAATTATAAAATCCGTTACTTCTGACTTTAGCTCAGGTATTCCTCCTTCTTTAGGCTCAACATGGTGTATTTTTGACGCTGGAAGCTTCGTAGAGTAGGTATCATCATCTATTTCAAGTTTATCCTTGCTGTATCTCAATTTTATTGTGGCTCCTTTTATCTCCCCAGCAGGCACTAACTCATAACTGAATATATAACTATGAGCAATCAAAAGCCTATGGTACCCCCTTTTCATCATATAGCCTTTCCCTTTCCACTTATATTTAATGTGCATCATTTTTGTACCCTCTTCACTAACAGGTGCCTCAGGTCTTCGCCCGGTTAATAATAGGAATGCGGGATACATCTTCCTGGTCATTGCGTCGAAATTGCCAGTATGGTAAAAGAAGAAACTAAACACTGAAAATCCAGCCGCTCCTGCCGCTGTGGTAGTCCCAGGGTTATGTACAACAAAAAGAACCAAGCCTTGAATCAGGTTAGCTAAAGGATTACGCCATTTTATGCTTATCCTTCCTTCAAACCACGCCCTCTTAAAATCGTCTACACTCTCTATCTCTCTCAGCGTTTTCGCATCGGTATACACATCAACCGTGGTCTTCGGAAGTTCATCACGAGTTACTCTCTCTACCATACCCTCACTTATAATTAAGCCGATTGTTTGGTCTTCAGCGTGAACCGCAATCCTCTGATCTCCAAAAATCTTGATTAATGCATTAGAGAGGGGGTCCTCCTGCAATACCCCTACATCCTCATTGTAAATATCTACTCGTTCATCTACGAAATTGTATAGGTCAAAAGCTTCTGCTGCGGAAACAGAGACTAAAGCTGTTGCAAATATCAGAATCAGAACATATAATGGAATTCTCATCAAAATTCTCATCCCAAAATAAACTCTTTTACTCATTTCTTCTCTATTTAAATTCAAACTAAATTAACTCATCTTTTGAACCTTCCGATTTACTTATGTTATTTTATCTTATTTATGATAGAGCTTGTAGAAAAAATATTATCGTTCCTATTTAAAGTTATATAGGGGGAGGGGAAGTTACTCAGCAACCTCTTGGGCTATTTTCGCCCATGAAATGATAATATGATATTTATACTCACTACTATTATTCTACAAGTCCGATAAAGGTTAAGGGATAAGGGATAAAGGATAAAGGGTGCATATGAGTATGAGTATGAGGGTACTGGTAACAGGTGGTGCAGGTTTTATCGGCTCACACGTGGTTGATAGGTTACTGGCATTGAGGAATGAAGTAGTGGTACTCGACGACCTCAGTAGCGGTAACAGAGCCAATATAAGTGCACATATAGAAAGAGATGATGCTAACTTCCAGTTTCACAGGGTGGACATCCGCAATGACGAGATAGAGGATTTCTTCAATGGTATCGAGGAGGTCTGGCACCTTGCTGCGAATCCTGAAGTACGGATAGGTGTAGTAGATACGAGAGTTCATCTGGAGCAGAACGTCATCGCCACTTATAACGTGCTGGAGGCAATGAGGCGGAGAGGTGTGAAACGAATTGTATTCACTTCCACTTCCACCGTTTACGGTGAGGCGACTGTGCTTCCCACCCCAGAAGAATACCCTACTATACCTATATCTCTTTACGGCGCTTCAAAACTCGCCTGTGAGGCTTTAATCGCTTCCTATTGCCATACCTTTGGTATGCATTCCTGGATATACCGGTTCGCGAATGTGATAGGCAGGAGAGCTTCTCATGGCGTGATTTATGACTTTATAAATAAAATAATGCGCAATCCAGATGAGCTGGAAATCCTGGGTGATGGTAACCAGACAAAATCTTATATCTACATAGATGATTGTATAGATGCGATGTTTGCAGGTTTTGAGGATACTGATTCTGATACTGATGCAGATGCAAATGCGAAGCGAGTCCATATATTCAACATAGGCACGAATGACATGATCAGTGTGAGGCGAATAGCAGAGATTGTATGTACTGAGATGCATGCATCGCCAGAATTTAAATTCACAGGTGGAAGACGTGGCTGGACGGGTGACGTGCCTGTTATGCTACTCGATGCCACGAAATTGCGTAAACTGGGCTGGAAACAGCGATACAATTCAGAAGAGGCGGTGAGGAAAGCCACAAAGGACCTGCTGGCTTATTCTCAATTCCAATGCCTTCAGAGCGAAGGGGATGGTGAATGACGACATGAAACGAGCTCTCTCTCTCTTTACCATTATTATCATTATTACATCCGTTTTCCTGTTCCTGTTCTTGCAGGCAAGCCCTACCCTGGTAAGTGTAACTACCGGTACGGGTACGGGTACAGGTACAGGTATACTGAGAGAGACATGGAACAGGACCTTCACTGCGTATCGGAATTACGATGATACATCATATGCGGTGCAGCAGACAGCAGACGGGGGCTATATCCTCGCTGGTGTTGTGCAATACAGTAGTAAGAACAGCGATGCTCTACTGGTGAAGACCAGCTCAAGCGGAGAGCGGACGTGGGCAAAGACATTCGGAGGGGACTCCCATGATCAGGCGTATGCGGTGCAGCAGACAACAGATGGCGGCTATATCCTCGCCGGTATCACGTTTTCACCCGGCAATGGCTTATCAGATGCATGGCTGGTGAAGACCGATTCAAACGGAATAAAAATCTGGAATAAGACATTTGGGCATTCTGACCAGGATTGGGCGTATGCGGTGCAGCAGACGACGGATGGTGGCTATATCCTCGCTGGTGCAACTTTATCATATGGTGCAGGTAGTGAAGATGCGTGGTTGGTGAAGACCGATTCGAACGGAAAAGAACTCTGGAATATGACTTTCGGTGGTGTCGAATATGATGAAGCGCGGGCAGTGCAGCTCACTCCGGATGGTGGCTATATCTTCGCTGGTGTAACTTTATCATATGGTGCAGGCAAAAAAGATGCGTGGTTGGTGAAGACCAATTCAGAAGGAAAAGAACTCTGGAATATGACTTTCGGTGGTGCCGGTAATGATGCAGCACTGGCAGTACAGCTCACCCCGGATAGTGGCTATATCCTTGCTGGTGTAACTTTATCATATGGTGCAGGTAGTGAAGATGCGTGGTTGGTGAAGACCAATTCAGAAGGAAAAGAACTCTGGAATATGACTTTCGGTGGTGCCGGTAATGATGCAGCACTGGCAGTACAGCTCACCCCGGATAGTGGCTATATCCTTGCTGGTGTAACTTTATCATATGGTGCAGGTAGTGAAGATGCGTGGTTGGTGAAGACCAATTCAGAAGGAAAAGAACTCTGGAATATGACTTTCGGTGGTGCCAGCAATGATGAAGCATGGGCAGTGCAGCCCACTCCGGATGACGGCTATCTCTTCACGGGACGTACAGGGTCATATGGTGCTGGGAATGCAGATGCGTGGCTGGTAAAGACTGATTCTGGAGGCGAAGAACTCTGGAATATGACTTTTGGTAATGCCAGTTATGATGATTCACGTGCAATACAGCAGACAGCAGATGGGGGTTACATCCTTGCCGGATCCACTTTCTCGTTCTCATCCGATAGCTCTTTAGATTTCTGGCTGATAAAATTGGATAATACTAATATATCCTTTGATACTGGCTCTGACTATGGAACGTATCCAAGCATTTCTGGCATACATAAGGGGGTGATCATTCCCCGGCAGGATATGCACATCAGCAAACTGTACACCTATCCCTGTACCGGAACCGAAGGGCACACTGAGTCCATTGCGCTCTATGAGGGTGATAATAGCGAACCCATAGCAACAGGGTTCTGGAAAGGCTATCATGGTCATAGCGACTGGCATAATATAACATTGTATGATGCTGCTACTGGTAATCCCGGCATCAGATTATTAAAAGGGCATCAGTACAGATACATCATCAGTACAGGGTCTTACCCACAAATAATTCATAAACGGGAGCATAAGAGCCTGGATGGCTCAACCATCAAATGCAGCGAATTTAAAGATATAAATGGAAAGGTCTATTATGACTGGATTCCTGCCATCAGGTTCTATTCATGATATGTATGGAATGACAAAAAGCAATCGTCCACGTTCAGATGTTCAGCCCGAAACGATCTTCGGCTGAGTACTTCCGCTGTCAGTTCGTCCTCACTCGCTTCTTTTTCTTCTTCTCCTCGCTCTGGTAAGAACAGTGTCCTCTTCTTCACTCTACCGTTGATAAGCTCTCCTTCTCTTATTACCACTTCTCCTCCTTTCAAAAGGTATAAACAGGAGTGCAATCGCTTCTCCAAATCTTTTATCCCTGTATCCTCGCCTATATCGTATATTGCAATATCGGCATCTGCGCCCGTACCCAGATGCCCTTTATTATCGCCCAATCCAAGCTGTCTTGCCGGATTCTCACGCGTTATCGCTACGAGCTCATACATCGAGTACTCATCATGAGGGAGTTCCTCTTTCACCAGCTCTGTCCTATTATCGTGGCTCAACAGGGCTGCAAATATACCGGGATAAGCGTAGAACAAGCAACCATTGGAGCTATCAGTGGAGAATGAGATATTTTTATAGTATTTCAGGGCATCGAGCGCGAATGATAAAGAGTAATACACTCTTTTATCTATATTATTACTTTCAGTTTCACTCTTACTTTTATTCTCAATCCTTGAGTATATCAATGGCTTTTCCAGTCCTATATCCATGCTGATGAAATTGGAACTGGAACTCGCTGCCTCATTCTCATACCCTATCCTCATATTCCCCATACCCTCCAATACCGGGATAGTAATACCCAAATCTACACAGCCTCCTCTCTTCAGTACCGCCAGTGCCGCTTCATACCGCTCTTCATTATCTATGCCCGATGCAATATCAGCCAGACAGAAAGCGGTTAAAAATTTCGTATCCTCCTCTAACAGCTCGGGATATGTTCTCAATTGTATCCCTGGCATTCCATCTCGCAGTGGTGAGAGCTCATGGAAGAAATTCAAGCATCTATGAATTGGGATATCACGATAAAAGAAACCTCTCTTCTCGTATCTAACTTCTACATCGTATAACTTCGCATTTAACGCTTTGGTAATGCCTAAGAGATGAAGTATAAGCCTCTTTACTCCTTCTCTGTCCCCCTCTCTTATCCCCTTCTCTATATCATGCAAAGTGAGCACGAGGAATGCGGAGGTATCAACAATAGGAATGCCAGAGAGCTCATGGTGTACATAACTCGCGGTGTTCAGGGTCATTAACGGCTCATTCACGTGCGTGTAGCCCATCCTGGCATAGATGTCTCCTATCTGACCCAGGGTCGGGAATCCAAAGGTAAATCTCGTCAAATTAAGTCCGTATGTGGCAACATGTCCGTGCACATCTATCCCTCCAGGTACAACTGCCTTCCCCCTTGCATCTATCACAACCTCAGGTTTTGGACTCGCCTCCTCCACAAGCTTACCATTGGCGATGAAAATGTCCATTTCCTCACCGTCTATTCCATTCCTCGGGTCGTAAACGGTACCGTTTCGTATCTGTATACTCCTGCACATCTTTCACATACTGATAAAAAAGCTCCTTGTTCATCTTTTTGATTGCACTCGTACTCGCATCGTTCCGGAAATACGTGCGCTGATTATAATTATTATTGTTATTATTGTACATCCGTATTTTCCGGTATACATCAACAGAAGGATATGAGAATGACGGCTTTTTCCAGCTTAAAGAGGGTTTAAAGCTCGAGAAGCTATTTAGAGAGGGTGGTTTATAGGATATATAGGATATATGTGGTATTGATGAAGAAGAGGAGATGGGGGCGGATATCGTTGTGTTTTTTGTCTTCACTGTTTGGTTCACCCATGTCTCATTCACATTACCCGAGACATCCACTGTATGTGTACCAATGCTATAAGAGGTATTTGGTGTGAGTCCGCGAGCATAATAGTACGTGTTAGAGGTGTTAGCAATCCAGGTGCCATTCAGGAAAAGCATGGTATAGCCAAAATCAGTATCCTGGGGGTTCTCCCAATCCCATCTTATCCAGGTATCGCCAACAGAGGAGGCTTCTAAATTGCTGATGCTCCCGGGCGGAGTAGTATCAGTATCTTGCGCTTTCACATAAACTGCCTCTCCCGCATTCACCATGCCATATCCATACTCGTTATCTTTACCTTCCGGACCCAGGTCCTCTGCTGTATCATGTAATCGCTCTCTTAGCTGGGTGTTGTTATATTCAGGGTGTGCATGCCAGACAAGAGCAGCAGTGCCCGTGACATGTGGGCAAGCCATAGAAGTGCCACTCTTTATACTGTATCTATCCTCCGGATATGTTGAATATATCCTAACGCCGGGCGCTGCAAGTTCAACCTCAGGACCGGTGCTGGAGAAGCTCGCTCGCCTGTTATGTTTATCTATTGCGGCAACGGCAATTACAGAGTCGTATCTACCCGGATAAGTCACGGTATCCATATCCTTATCCTTACCAGAGCCTTTATTACCTGCCGACGCGACGAGCAACACTCCTGCTTTATACGCTTTCTCACAAGCCTCACGCAATGCAGTCGAATCAGAAGTTGAACCCATACTCATGGAGATGATAGCCATTTTGTGATTCACGGACCACTCAATTCCCGCTATTACATCACTAACGTATCCTTTACCTTTACTGTCCAGTGCCTTAACCGCATACAGATTCGCCTCTGGTGCTACACCTATGATTCCCTTCCGGTTAAACGCCGCTGCAATAATACCCGCACAATGTGTACCATGACCGTTATCATCCATCGGGTCATCGTCATCGTTCACGAAATCATAGCCACTCTTATAATTGGGTGCCAAATCAGGGTGATTATAATCTATCCCAGTGTCTATAATGGAGATATTGATGCCTGAACCAGCATCTCGACCTTTTATTACCTCTGTTCCGCCATCAGCACCGTTCCATACCATTTCCGCATTTATCCTATCAACACCCCAGGGTAGAGTCTCTGTCTCTGTTATAGATATCTCATAATCGCGTTCTATATATGCTATATTCGGGTTCTTCTTTAATCTCGTAATGGCATTCTTCGGTAGCGAAGCAGCAACCGCGGGAATTAGCTTGTACCGGTAGTTTACCCCTCCCTGATATCTCTGTATCAATTGTGAGTCAGGTTTGTCCTTAAATATCACTATTACATGCACATGCGTCCTATCTTTTAGCCCAACAGCAGCAGCGAGGGGAAGACTCTGGCTCAATAATATAGCAGATGCTACTACAATAGCCAAGATCACTCTGTTATCCATTATATTATTTACTGATGTCTTATTACATATAAAAAATAGAATAGACAATAGAAGTATCTCTAAAAACCGAAAATAAAAACGAACTTTTCTTCCTTTTCCTTACCCTACCATTATGAATATAATCGGCAATGATTGATTAATGATGACAGAGAATTTGAAGAGCAAGAACCAGTATCATGAGATACTGAAGAAGGGCTTAGCGAACGAACTTGAAATAGCGAAGCGAGCGAGGAGGAAGGGTCTTGATCCTGCTCTACAGCCTGAAATAAAGGTAACGAAGGACATTGCAGAGCGAGTGGAGGCATTAATAGGGATAAAAGGTGTGGGTGCGAGGATAAGGGAATTGGAGCACAAGGGTTATGGCAGGGAGGAGGTTGCATTAAGGATCGCACTCGATTTCGCTGCTGCTAAGTTCGGGAATTACAAGCGCTATGAGGTCATTGAGAAAGCGGTCAGGACCTCAGTGGCTATTCTCACAGAAGGTGTGGTCGCTGCACCACTGGATGGAATATCGCGTATAGAGGTTGGGAGGAACGATGATTCCACAGAATACATAAAGCTATTCTATTCAGGTCCAATAAGAAGTGCAGGAGGCACCGCACAGGCACTCTCTGTACTTGCTGCCGACTATATAAGGAAGCGGATGGGATTTGCGGCGTATTCACCACGAGATGAGGAGATATGGCGCTATGTACTGGAGGTATCAGCTTATGCACGCATAAGTGGCTTGCAATATACACCATCGGATGATGAGGTAAGGGAGATAGTGAGGAACTGCCCGATATGCATAGATGGTGACCCGACGGAGGATAAGGAGGTGGATGCCTATAAAGACCTTGAGAGGGTGGCGACGAACAGGATAAGAGGGGGGATGGTACTTGTACTCACAGAGGGTATAGCGATGAAGGCGCCGAAGCTAAAGCGATATGTGGAGAAGCTCGGCATTGAAGGTTGGGAGTGGCTGGATAGACTGATAAAGAGCAAGAGGGAGACCAAGAAGAAAGCGTTTCTGGATGATTTGATTGCTGGTAGACCCGTGTTTGGGCGTCCGGCGAATAAGGGCTCTTTTCGGCTTCGTTATGGACGTGCGAGGAACTCAGGCTTCGCTGCTATTGGAATGCACCCGGTTACGATGTCACTGCTCGGGTTCATCGCTCCCGGTACGCAGGTAAAGCCAGAGCTACCGGGCAAAGCTGCATGTATTGTGCCTGTGGATTCCATTGAGGGACCGGTGGTGAAACTGAAGAACGGAGACCTCCGCAAGCTTGAAAGCTGTGATGATATTGATACTGCTGAAGTATTAGAAATTGTTGACCTGGGTGAGATACTGATAGATTATGGTGACTTTTTGGAGACCGGGCAATTATTAAAGCCTGGTGCGTATGCACATGAATACTGGCTGCAGGAATTAGAGGCGAAATCCAAGGAAGAGGCATCCATATGGCGCTCGAAGATACCCACACAGGAAGAAGCAATTGCGCTCTCGTTACGTTATGACCTGCCGTTGCATCCTGCATATACATACCTGTGGGAGGATATAAGTAGCGAAGACAGGGAATTCCTCTCGGACTGGATATGTGAGAGCGGTGCGCTGCAGGATGGTAAACTGCTCATACCCGATGATGATAACAACAGAGTGATACCGATTTTAGAAGACCTGCTTATTCCCTTTCGTAGAGACAGAAATGCCCGCTACTGCTATATAGTAATAGAGGAGCCTGCCGCTTTTCTCCGCGGTCTGGGGATTGGTACAAGCATAGATGGGAGATTGAAGAAGGATGAATCGGTGAGATTGAAACAGAAGCCAAAAGCACCGACGAGAATCGGTATGCGAATGGGTAGACCGGAGAAATCAAGAGAAAGAATGATGACCCCCGCGCCACATGCAATCTTCCCGGTAGGCGAGGCAGGAGGTAAAAACAGGTCACTCAAGGAAGCGTTGAAGTCAAAGGTGATAGATATAGAGGTAGGAGTGAAGAGATGCATGGAGTGTGGGAATGTATCGCTATCTTGCTATTCCTTATGCGATAAATGTGGCTCTTCCAATCTCAAAATCCCGGCAAGAAGTAGCAATAGCAATATCAGTAACAGGAGCAGTAGCAAGAGGAGTATGTGTATGAGTATAGACCTGTACCAATTTTATCATGATGCAATAAAGAGACTTGGAGATGAGCATGATTTGACAAAACAGGATGTAAAATGTGTAACCGGACTCATTTCGGGTAACAAAGTGCCTGAGCATCTTGCTAAGGGCATATTAAGAGCGAAATATAACGCTTTTGTCTATAAGGATGGTACGATAAGATATGACTTTACCAATCTACCATTAACGCATTTCAAGCCCAAAGAGATAGGACTAAGCATTGAACGAGCACGAGAGCTTGGCTATTTGCAGGATATAAAAGGTGAGGAGCTGAGAAGCGATACGCAGATAGTAGAGTTGAAGCAGCAGGATATCATTATCTCTATTAATGCCGTTCCATATCTCATTCGTGTTACGAAGTTCCTGGACGATCTGCTGGAGAAGTTCTATCAGATACCACGCTATTACAATGTAAGAGCTAAAGAAGACCTGATTGGGCAGTTTGTGCTTGGACTGGCACCACACACCTCCGCGGGGATATTGGGCAGGATAATAGGATTCACACGTGCCTCAGCCTGTTATGCACATCCATTCTTCCATGCAGCGAAGCGAAGGAACTGCGACGGCGATGAGGACTCAATAATTCTGCTGCTGGATGCACTGCTGAATTTCTCGCTATCCTTCTTGCCTGATAAGATTGGGGGCAGAATGGATGCACCTTTAGTTCTCATACCAATAATAAACCCAAAGGAGGTAGATAAAGAGGCACATAACCTCTCTGTCATGTGGGAATACCCTCTGGACTTCTATCTTGCGGCTGATTCGGGTAAGCATCCAAAAGAAGTTACAATAGAGACGGCAGCCACGCGAATAGCCCACCCGAGTGATGTTTACAGGTTCGGCTATACGCATGATACAACGGACATTGCAGCAGGTCCTTTGAACTCGCTATATAAGACGCTGGGTACAATGATGGACAAGGTGAATGCACAATTGAGGCTGGCAAGACTTATAAGAGCGGTGGATGCACGGGAAGTAGCAGAGACGGTGATAAAGAACCATTTTCTGCGTGATATAAAAGGTAATCTCCGCGCGTTCGGCTCACAAAGGGTACGGTGCAGTCGCTGCAATGCGAAATACCGGAGGGTACCACTTACGGGCAGGTGCAGCCGATGTGGTGGGAAACTACTACCTACGGTGCACGTTGCAGGAATAAAGAAATATCTATCGGTATCACTGCGCATAGCTGATGAGTATCACCTGAGTGAATACACGAGGCAGCGACTGGAATTGCTGAATCGAGACGTTGAGTCGCTCTTCCCTACGACTAATAAGCAGAAGGCACTGGATGAGTTCATGTAGCATATGTATATGTTATAGTTAACCAGATGCTACACACATCAGCCTCTTCTCATACTCATTTGGAGATAGATCATCCAGCACTTGATGTGGGGCATCATTGTATGCTGAGATAACCTCTTCCAAAACCATCGTCAAATCCCCCTACATCCTTCCACCCCCTTCTCTGCCGGCATCTCTTTTAATCACATCATCTGCGGTAACTTTCCTCTCTTTTATAAACATAGGCAGACAGGCAGACCGATGCTTTTTCATGTGCAATCATCGACGATCACCATTATTGGGTCGCGTCTCCTCATTTTACAGGTATTTATATCCAATATTTCAATAGGAAATACAAAGGGGTTGACGAAATGGGAGAAGTGAACTTAGACGAATTCTTTTGTCTAAACGAGACATGCCCAGATTACGGAAAGAAAGGAGGGGGAAACATCGTGCTAAAGGAACGCTATGGCAAGCAGAATACTGCGCTACTCAGATGCAAGACATGCAAGAAGACTTTCTGTGATTGAATTGCTCTCTGATACGGAAAATAGGCGAGATAAGAGCACTGATAATGCATTTGTGGCTGTTCTTTGCGTGGTTCTCCCTTTCCTATTACATCCGGCGTTCCCCCATTTATCTCTAAACTCCAAACTGTCCCATGAATAATATTTTGCCTTTGCTATGATTTTTTTTATATCTTCTTGTTACCATATTATCACCTCATTTTAGCGCTTTCGCCTATCGTTTTGCAGGTATGCGAAGCCTGTAAGGGTTTGGGTGTGCGACTGCGAACTACATACCCGCTGTTAGGCAACGTTGCCAATATCTCCATAAGTCTCCATAAGTTTAGCGATCATATTTCTCTACAAAGTATTGAAAGGAGTTATTTTTCTGCTTTGCTATTTCAATAGAGAATTTTTTCAGGATTTCTGACATAAAATCTATTCTGGAAGTAAACTTTTTAGGAATCAAGGCATTAAATTTTTCCTTAGTAACATTGTCTGTATCAGCAAAATTATTTATTTTGAGTTGTCTACATACCTTATTATCTAATCCTGCCAAATACCAACTTTCTATCTCCTTGATCACGACAATTATTTTATTATTATCAATATTCGGGTGTTTCTTCTGCATTTCTTCTTTTTTAGCGGTAACACAAGGAGAGTTGTTGATATCCGTCAAATAAATATAATCTGCCTCCATCGCTTTGATACTTTTGATAAAATTATCTACTTTTTCTCTCTTCATTGTTGCATATTTTATAATCTTCACGCCACTATACTTCTCCCGGAGTTTTGGGACTAATACTTTATTAAAGAACCTCTCATCGTCATCTCCCTCAACCCATATAAACAGAAGTTTATAAGTGGGCATATCTAAACCTCAAGCAAGTTCTGTATGTAGAGCTCTTCAATACCTATGTCATTCTTTAAGAATGCTTTAACTTCCTCTTTATCTGCTGGTCGAGAAACTGTTGAAAAACCATCTTCATTGCGAGAAACAAGCAAAATATTTTCCAACCCAGCATACTTTACAAATTCAGGGTTATGAGTAGTAACTACAATCTGCTTTTTTTGTGTTTGTGTGACATCTTTCATCATTTCCACCACTTTAGAAATAAGAGACGGATGAATGTTCCGCTCTGGTTCTTCTATAATAACAAATGGCTTCTTCTCAAAATATAGAGCAACAATAAGAGCGGTCATATTTATTGTCCCATCAGAAATAAGAGATGCCGGTAAATATTGAGTTTTGAAATA
>JAGGRR010000250.1 GCA_021159465.1 Methanophagales archaeon | reverse complement strand
TGATATAATAAATGAAATTATTGAGCCTCTTAAAGCGGCATTTCCAGATGATTATCATGAGATTATGGCGATGGGCATTGTGAAAATTTTACAACCGACATGTTTAAAGTTGATAAAGAGCAGGTGGGAGAAGATTTATTTATCTAGAGAGATAGAAGTTTCACTTTCACCGAATATCATTTCAGAGAAGCTCAGATATATAGGTAGTGATTGGGGTGCTCAAAGAGAGTTTTTTGGCTATCTATTGAGGGAGAGCAAGTATTTGCTATTTGATTTAAGCTCCATAGTCTCTTACTCGGAGAATCTTAAGCTTGCAGAGAAAGGATATAATGCGGAGCATCTTTATCTGAGGCAGATAAACTTTGCCCTTATCTTTTCTTCTGAGCATAATGTGCCTGTTATGATTAAAGCGATACCTGGTTCAATAAGAGACATCAAATCTTTCAAGCATATAGTGAGGTCAATGGGTATAAAGTCCTGTGTGGTAGTATTAGACAGGGGCTTTGCTTCTTATAATTTGGCTGAGTTGATGAAAGAGAAGGAGATAAAGTTTATTCTTCCTTTAAGGAGGAATTTTAAGGCAATAGAGTATGAGCTTGAGATGGAGGGAAGTTTTATTTACAGAAAGAGGGGGATAAACTGGGTTAAAAAGGAGGTTGGTGAGAACTTTATATATCTTTATGAGGATGTTAAATTGAGGGCAGAGGAGGAGACCACATTCATAGAGATGATTGAAGATGGGAAAAGGACAAGGAGGGATATGATTAAAGAGAGGAAGAAATTTGGGAAGATCGCAATTCTTTCAAATATTAATGGTTCTGGGGAAGAAGTATATCTTTTATATAAGCAAAGGGAATCTGTAGAAGTGGCTTTTGACGCTATGAAGAACGAGTTGGAAAATGACAAGACCTATTTATCAAACGATGATGCAGTAAGGGGCTACTTTTTTATTTCCTTTATTTCACTTTATATCTACTTTCGGATTTTGGATATACTTAGACAGAAGAATCTCATTGGCAAGATGTCTCCAAATGAGGTGCTATTTGAGCTTTCAAAAGTATATCTTATATATTATAGTGATGGGGAGAAAATATTGAGCGAGATTCCTGCAAAAGCTGAGAAGATAGAAAGGATTTTGGGATTAAA
>JAGGRR010000249.1 GCA_021159465.1 Methanophagales archaeon | reverse complement strand
GTACTTCGGTGAGAATCTCTGACCTCTCCCTTATCCTTCTCCCCCTCTATCCCCCATCTCTGTTCTGATCTGGTGCAGGGTGATGTTGTATGGGTCGTGTGAGTGTAGTTAGGGAATATGTAGAGAAAAGAACTTGGCGAGTTAACGAGAACGCCAACCGCATCCCTTCGATAGGGGGTCTCAAGACCTACATCGCAGAGAAGACAATTGCGAAGTACACACTCTCGTTATATCCGAAGGAGGTTCGAGAGGCGCATCTGAACGCTGCGATACACATCCATGACTTAGGGCATGGCATCTCGGGTTATTGCAGCGGTTGGTCTCTCCTTAAAATCCTAATGAAGGGTTTCTACGGAGGTAACGGAACGATCAAGTCAAAACCTCCGAAGCACTTTACAAGTGCTTTAGCCCAGCTCGTAAACTTCATAGGTGTGATCTCGCAGGAATGGGCAGGTGCACAAGCTGTAAACTCTTTTGATACGCTCTTAGCCCCATTTATTCGCTACGACAATCTCTCGTATAGGCAAGTGAAGCAGGCACTCCAAGAGTTCATCTTCTCGCTAAACGTTGCTTTGAGATATGGTCACGAGACGCCATTCACGAACATAACCTTTGACTTGACAACACCATCAGACCTTAAGAACGCGCCAGTCATCATGGGTGGAGAGCCTCAAAGTCAAACTTACGACGAATTTGAGGAAGAAAGAGAGATGCTCAACAGAGCCTTTTTAGAAGTGTTGTATGAAGGTGACGCTGACGGTGCTGTTTTCCGCTTTCCTATTCCAACTTACAACATCACAGAAGATTTCACTTGGGATGGTGATTTCGGCGAAATTCTCGCAAAGGCGACAGGAATGTTCGGCGTCCCCTACTTCCAGAATTGTATCTCATCTGGAATTCATCCTGCGGACGTGAGGGCTATGTGTTGTAGGCTCCGCTTAGACCTGAGAGAGCTGCGAAGAAAAACAGGAGGTCTCTTCGGATATAACGATGAAACAGGCTCCATAGGCGTCGTTACCATAAATCTTGCTCAGATAGGATTTCTTGCAAAGGATGATAGCAACTTCTTTGAGATGCTGGATGAGCGTCTGCAAATAGCCAAAGAAGCGCTCGAGCTCAAGCGTCAGATAGTTATTCAGAATTTTGAGCGAGGTTTGCTTCCATACACTTCGCAGTATTTACACACTCTTGATAACCACTTCTCAACAATCGGCGTCGTCGGTGGCGAGGAAATGTGCCAGAACTTTCTTGAGTGCTCAATTGCAGACGAAGATGGTAAAGACTTTGCAGTGAAAGTGCTTAAACACATTCGCTCACGAATAGAGGAGTTCCAGGAAGAGACAGGACACTTATATAATTTGGAGGCAACGCCTGCGGAAGGTTGCTCATACAGACTCGCCAAAATTGATAGGAAACGGCTCAAAGGCATAATCACAAGCGGAACTTCAAAAGCTCCTTTCTACACGAATTCGACGCAACTGCCAGTGGATTGCGACCTTGAGTTAATAGAAGCGCTTAAGCATCAAGAAGAGCTTCAAACAATTTACACAGGTGGAACGATCTTTCATGTTTACGCAGGCGAAGGCTTAAGCGAAGGCGAGTGTGGAAGGATAATACCACACTTTATTACTTGGCTCTGCACAAAGTTCAAGCTACCATATTACACATTCACACCAACTTATTCAGTTTGCAGAAACTGCTCGATCAGATACAGAGGAAAGGTCGAGAGATGTGAGCGGTGTGGTGGAGAGTG
>JAGGRR010000248.1 GCA_021159465.1 Methanophagales archaeon | reverse complement strand
CCTATTGCTCCGACAACAAATAGACCAGTTCCCAATACCAGGAACAATTCGCCAATTTTTGCTTTCATATTATTTCTTCTTTCCCTCCCAATCTACATGAATCTCTACATCCACTTCTGTTTTTGGTATGGTCAGCTCTCTTAAATACTCGGTATCAAATTCTACACGCATTGCTCCCTTTGGAAGCAAATCTTTTCCTTCTATCACCGTTTTTCTGACTACTTTGTTGTGTGCAGTATCTGTAAAAATCACGTTTACCGTTACGTTCTTCGCCTCTTTATCGCCAGTGTTATAGACCGTCCCGTGTACTTTCACGCTCTCCATTCCCGTGAGGTTCTCTGCTGCTCCCTGGGTACAAACAACATGATACGCAATATTTACTCCGCTCTCTTTTTGGCAGACATGGATGAGAATGTAAACTCCTCCAAAAATGATTGCTGCTATCATTACGCCGATTACCAATGTTTTCACTTTTACTTTATTCTCCATTTTTATTCCTTTGATTTCCTTTTTATGGTCAAAGGTCCGATATCACTATCCCGTCATAACACGATTTCTCGGCTTACCTGCCATAATGATCGCGTAAACCAACCCTGCAAGCACGCTTATCGCTAATATTGGCAGGGGGTGTAAAGTGAGACCGAAACCTTCCTTTGAACCCTGAAATTCAAAAATCGTGTAAAGACTATTCATGGGTCCAATTGTAAAAGATTCTACTCCTAAAATAGCCAGAGCTATTGGTGCTGTACCCATTAGAATCCCCACTGCAAAAAAACAGAGTATGAATGCTTTGAAAAATCTTGAGCAAAATCCTGTTGTAGAGATATTCATGGGTTTATCCGTTTCTTTGCCATAAATTATCAGCCCAGTTTTTTGATCTTCCAGCAATACATGTTTCGGATATCTCAGTACGTTGCGTATCACCCATAAATCGCCCACTGCTCCGGAAGCATTTACTACAAACGGTATGAAGAGCCACTGCACAAGCGATGGTAAAGCAGCCATTAAACCGATACCAACCAGGGAGATCACTATCAGCGGCGCAATCGCGATCACTATGAACTGGTTGCGTAGAAAAGCAGTTTTTGTGGTGGCATAGAAATAGGGGAGGATGTACGCAATGCCAGCACCATAACGTGGCTTGCCACCATATTTTGACATAAATACGCCATGGATGAGTTCATGCAATATCATTGTACCAATGAAGAGTACTACTGAGATAAGAATTGTCCCGCTTGTGAAATCAAAGTTAAAGCCAGCTTTCCCCGTAAATAGTGTATATAGCCCAGTGAAAAAAAATCCAAACGCAAAAAGAGCTAAAGTCCCCATGCCAATTAGCGTAACTACAACTTCTTTTGACATTTCCAATTTGCCAAGTTCTTTGCGTCCAGCAAGGTTGAATGGTTGTTGTTTTATCAAAGTCATTATAAATTCTCCCTTCTTGTTTT
>JAGGRR010000247.1 GCA_021159465.1 Methanophagales archaeon | reverse complement strand
TTAGTTACTTTATTCGCTATATTATCCGCTATCATTGCCACCAAGTTGATATTGGAACAGTCGGAGCGGATGTATCAGATAATGGGCACTGAAGGCTCGGAGGTCTTGAGTCGTGTGATGGGGATACTGGTAGCTGCTATTACTATACAGTTCATCAGGGACGGGGTTGAGGGATGATTAAGGTTTAAAATTGAGATTCCGAAACTAATAATGAGGAAAACTGGATGGAATTTCCGCAGCCCACCTTCCGCTCAGCGGAGTTAGAGACTCCAGATTGGGGGAGCTTCATGAAAATTGAAGGCGTTGTTATAGCGAAGTGTTTCACTAAATATAGATGTTTATACTTTTATCTCTTATTATTTGCCCCTCTTATATTTATACAATGCATAAGCTGATAAGGGACCCGATACATGGATATATAGAGATAGATGAGCTCATTACTGCATTATTAGACACCGTGGAGATGCAACGGTTGCATCGGATAAAGCAGTTAGGCTTCTCTTACCTCGTTTATCCCGGTGCGAATCATACAAGATTCGAACACTCGCTCGGCACTTACCATCTCATGAATCTCATCCTTGATAGATTCGCAATTGCAAGAGAGAGAGAGCAGGAGCTCCGTGTCGCATCTCTTATCCACGATGTTGGACATGGTCCGTACTCGCATGTGATAGAGCCTCTAATAAAGAAATTCACCGGTAAAAGCCATGAAGATATCGAAGACATCCTCTTCAGCCATGATGAAGATAAAGATGAAGGTGGAGAATCAACTCATATAGCAGATGTCATTGCTAAATATCACCTGGACGGGCACAAGATATTGGGCTTTATAAAGGGAGATGCGAAGGGCGCTTTTTCTAAGATCCTGAATGGCGAGATAGATATAGATAAGATGGATTATCTGGTACGAGACTCATTCTATACAGGTGTGGCTTATGGCGTGGTGGACAATATGAGGCTGATTCAGGGGTTGGATTTCTTTAATGACCATCTGGTAATAACAGAGAAAGGATTGCTGCCCGCAGAGTATCTCCTCTTCTCTCGATTCCTCATGTATCCCTCGGTTTATAGTCATCACACTACGCGAATAGCACAGTTGATGTTCGCACGGGCTGTGGAATCTCTCATAGAGTCGAGCCCCTCGCCACGTGACTATGCACTCGCATTACGAGTAATGGACGATTATGAGATAGATACGATGCTGCGCAACGCCGGTGGCTATCCTGAGGCGATGATAACCCTGATTAACGAGCGGCGATTGTTCAAACGTGCATTATACATACAGTTGAATAGGCTGGAGAAGAACCGGATGGAGGAATTGAGGGAAGAAGCCCGGGTGAAGGAATTGGAGATGGAGATAAGCAAGCGAGCGGGTGTAGATGAGAAATATCTCATACTGGACGTCCAGAGAGACATAGGAGAATTTTTAAAAGAGAGCGAAGCGCAGGTAGTTATACACAATGAGATAAGAAGTTTGAGTGATGTTTCTGAACTTGTGAAGATGCTCAATAAGGCGTCCCATGATTTTCGTAGATTGGGTGTTTACACACCCATGAGGTATCGAGCCGCTGTGAAGAGAGCGGCAGAGGCAATATTATGCCATTAAGAGAAGCTATGCTGTATAAGCGTGAGAATGCAAATGTAAATGCAAAGGTGCGTTGCAATGTTTGCGCGCATCAGTGTCTCATACCAGAGGATGGGTTCGGAATATGCCGGACGAGGCAGAATAGGGCTGGAAAACTTTATACACTCATCTATGCTGAAGCTTCTTCTTTTAATGCAGACCCGGTGGAGAAGAAGCCTCTGTATCATTTCTATCCTGGCAGTTATGTCTTCTCGCTCGGTACGATCTCATGCAATTTTCACTGCAAGCATTGTCAGAACTGGAGTATCTCAACTGCACGCCCGGGTGATATCCAGACATTTACGATATCTCCGGAAGAAGCAGTCCGACGAGCGAAGCAAGCCCACTGCAATGGTATCGCATGGACGTATAACGAGCCGACGATATGGTTTGAATACACCTATGACTGTGCCAGACTGGCGAAAGCCGAAGGACTTTACACCGTTTATGTGACCAATGGTTATATCAGTGAGGAGGCTTTGAATGAAATAGCACCATTCTTAGATGCTGTGAATGTGGATGTGAAGGCATTCTCCGATTCCTTCTATAAACGAGTCTGTGGCGCACGGTTAGAGCCCGTGCTGGAGACCTGTAAACGGGTGCTTGATAAGCAGATACATCTTGAACTCACATACCTGATTATACCTGGTTATAACGACACCAGGGAGGAGATAAGGCAGTTCGCGGACTGGGTAGCAGGGTTAAGTACAGCAATACCTCTGCATTTCTCAAGGTTTTATCCCGCGCATCTGATGCTTGATGTGCCACCAACTCGGACTGAGACTTTAGAGATGGCTCATGAGCTCGCTAAAGATGCGGGTATCGAGTATGTATATCTGGGGAACATCCCGGGGCATCAATACGAGAATACATACTGCCCTGGATGTGGCGAGTTGCTCATCCTCCGTATGGACTATCGTGTGAAGCGAAGAATAAGAAGCCCCAGATGCCCCGCTTGCGGACGTGATATAAACATAATACTGTGATTGTGATACTCACGATATCTCCCTCTCTTTTATGTATGTCCCCACCTTCAACTTATCTACCATGTATTCACAGGCTCTGAATGCATCCTTACGGTGCTTCGAAGCTACGAGAACGAGAACGATACCTTCACCCACTCTCAAACGCCCCTTGCGATGTACAACCTTCACTGCTTCAATCTCGAACCTCGCCAGAACATCCCGTTTCAATCTCTCCAGCTCGTCCTCGTCCCTCACTTCTACTTCCATGCCCTTTATCCCCGCTCCACCACGGACCACGCCCAGGAAGGTGACAATAGCCCCTATATCCCCACTTCTCTCCCTTCTTACTTCTTCTACGAACTCTTCAATTGTTATTGTTATGTCCGACTCTGTTATCACAACCCCCTCCTTCTTTATATAGAGGATTTATCTCTTCTATGAGTATATAAATGATAAATGAGTACTGAGCGAATACCCTGGGACGATTATTGGATGAGCATTGTGGAGGACGTGGCGAAGCGTTCTACATGCTTAAGAAGGCAGATAGGCGCATTGGTGGTCAAGAACAATATTATAATATCCACGGGCTATAATGGTGCACCAAAGGGATTTCCTCATTGTCTTGACGTCGGGTGCCGACGCGATAAGTTGAAGATCGCATCGGGAGAGAGGCATGAGGAGTGCATAGGCGTTCATGCAGAGCAGAATGCGCTACTCCAGGCAGGCAGAGATGCAGAATGCGCTACTCTATATGTGAATTCATATCCCTGCAAGATCTGTGCCAAACTGATAATAAATGCGGGTATAAAGCGCGTGGTGATGTCAGGCGAATATAGTGATAGGGAAGGATTGGAGTATCTACGCCGTGCTGGTATAGAATTGACTTTTCTATAGTGAAGTGGGGAGTGTAGAATGTGTGCAGTTACCGATACCGAATACGGAAATCCCGAAACTCGCCTGTGTAGTCCTCCCATCTCACTTCCACAGATGATACCTTCGCCGCTGGCGGGCCATAATGGCAAAACTCAATCAATTCATCCACCTTGTTCTTATCTCCCTCGAAGACCGCTTCAACCCTGCCATCGCTAAGATTCCTCACCCAGCCCTTAACCCCCCTCAAGTTCGCTTCATCTCTCGTTGCGTATCGGAATAGTACACCCTGCACTCGCCCTTTTATGAATACGTGCGCCCTTACTTTTTGTGCGCCCTCATCCATTTTATCTCTGTCACTCTCTATAAGCCTGCTCATATATATTCAATCATATAACAAAAGAATAGAAGAATAGAAGCGATGATAAGGGTATGTATACTCCAAATAGAAGGTACGAACTGTGAATTTGAGACTTGTCTCGCTTTCGCTCGACTGGGCGCTTCGGCTGAGATAGTGCATCTCAACCAATTGACAGGCGCAGTGAAAGAGCGGGACAGGAGGTTTCTTGCTGATTACGACCTGCTGGTGATTCCCGGAGGTTTCTCTGCGGGCGATTATGTACGCGCTGGTGCGATATTTGCAGCACGATTGAGAGGCAGTCTGGGCGATGAGATAGAGGAGTTTGTAACGGAGGGAAAACCTATATTGGGTATATGCAACGGATTCCAGGTACTTGTGGAACTCGGGCTGCTACCCGGTACTGACGATGGTGTGCGCGCAGTATTGACAACGAACAGTTCTGCACATTTTGAATGCCGCCCCACACTCATAAAGCATGAAAACCGTGGCAAATGCATCTTCACACGCGGTATAGAGCATGGCTCCATATTGAAGATGCCATGTGCACATGCCGAGGGTAGGTTCTTCATTGCGAATGAGAGATATGTGCAACGCATGGAGGATAACGACCAGATAGTATTCCGGTATGTGGACCCAGATGGCAATTATGCATCCTATCCCTGGAATCCTAACGGTTCTATTTACAATATCGCCGCGATCTGCAATCAAGAGGGGAACATACTGGGTTTAATGCCACATCCTGAGCGTGCTTTTTATTCATGGTTGGATTCTGAGTGGTGGAGAAGGGAGGGAGAGGGGAAGGGTCGGGGG
>JAGGRR010000246.1 GCA_021159465.1 Methanophagales archaeon | reverse complement strand
GGATTGGAGAATGTGCAGATTCGCATAGGAGAGATAGAGGAAGAAGAGGAGGAATGGGAACCGCTCGGACCGCATCCAATGCCTGGTATCGCTACGCTTCGTGACTGGGACTTCAAGCTCCTGAATCGCTACAAGCCTTTTTATGCGCCTTTCTGCGATATGTGCTGTCTATGTACATACGGTAAATGCGATCTCTCAGGCAATAAGAAGGGCGCATGCGGCATAAGAATGGATGCACAACACGGTAGAATAGTTCTCCTCGCCTGTCTGGTAGGCTGTAGCGCACATTGTGGACATGGAAGGCATCTGCTCCATGATCTGATTAAGCAGTTCGGACGGGATACGCCGATAGACTTCGGACCGGAAGTGAATGTGGAAGCGCCTCTTACAAGGCTGATATGTGGTATAAGACCACGTACAATTGGTGATTACGAGCGCGTATTTGATTATATTGAGGAGCAGATAGTGCAGTTGGCAGATGCGCTCCATACCGGGCAAGAGGGCTCGTACATGGACTTTGAGTCGAAGGCTCTTCATATGGGCATGCTCGACTCGCTGAGCAAAGAGGCTGCAGATATCATCCAGATTGCCGCTTATGGTATGCCCACGAGCTATGAGGGAGGAGGAGCAGATGTGCCACTGGTCGAGGTCGGGATAGGCACAATAGATACCAATAAACCTGTTATACTTGTAATAGGGCATAATGTACCCCCTGCTGCTGATATTGGGGATTATCTGACGGATAATGGGCTTGAAGATAGTGTGGAACTTGCAGGAATCTGTTGCACCGCAATTGACACCACGCGTGTATATAAAAAAGCAAAGATAGCTTCGGCTCTTGGTAGGCAACTGCGTGTGATACGAGCGGGGCTTGCGGATGTAGTTGTGGTTGATGAGCAGTGCATCCGCGCGGACATATTAGAGCAGTGCAAGATGGTTCATTCACCTCTGATAGTAACGAATGATAAGGCGTTGCACGGGCTCGTGGACCGGACTGATGATAACCCTGATGATATAGTTGCTGATCTGGTGAACGAGCGAGTTCCAGGTGTTGTGATATTAGACCCTGAGCGTGTGGGAGAGGTAGCTGTGAAGACCGCGTTGCAAGCAGATAAGAGGAGGAAAGCACTGAGGCTGATCCTGAGCGATGATGAGTTCAGACGTTATGTAGGTGAGTGCATCCAATGTGGGAACTGCACCCTTGCGTGCCCTAATGGGCTTCCTATTGGTGAAGCGAATCAAAGCGCTTCAACCGGGCGGATAGAACCGCTTGCTGACTTATTTGACAAATGCGTCGGCTGTGGCAGGTGTGAACAGGTCTGTAAGAAGCATATCCCGATAGTGGACGTGATAACAAAAGCGGCATATCCTCAGCTAAGAGAGGAGAAGGGACGTATGCGTATAGGCAGGGGACCTGTATGGGACAGTGAGATAAGAGAAGTCGGAGCACCAATTGTCCTTGGAACTATACCCGGTGTTATTGCACCGATAGGTTGTGGTAATTATCCAAATGGGACGAAAGATGCGTGGCTGATTGTGAAGGAGTTCGCCGAACGGAACTATATAGTTACGTTGACGGGCTGCATGGCAATTGACGCGGCATTGTGGAAGGATGAGGAGGGCAAGACCCTGTACGAGCAGCATCATGGCAGGTTCGATGCCGGGGGTGTTCTCAACATAGGCTCCTGCGTCTCCAATGCACATATACACGATGCGGCGATTAAGATAGCGAGTATATTTGCGAGGAGGACACTGAGGGGCAATTATGAAGAGATTGCTGATTATATCCTGAGCAGAGTGGGTGCCTGTGGCGTTGCATGGGGTGCGATGTCACAGAAAGCAGCTTCTATTGCTACCGGTTTCAACAGGCTGGGCATTCCTGCAGTGGTAGGTCCTCATGGCACAAAATACCGGAGGGCGTTCCTCGGACGACCAGATATAAAAGAGGATTGGCAGATAATAGATGCCAGTAATGGCTCAATGCTCTATTTCGAACCCGCGCCACAGGACTTGCTCGTTGCTTGCGAGACGGTAGAGGAAGCACTGCCGATGATTGCGAAATTATGCTTCCGTCCATCTGATACAGACCGTGGACGGTCTATAAAGCTCACACATTATATAGACCTGAGCCTGAAGTATCTCAAGACCTATCCGCCCGACTGGCATCTATTCGTAAGGACTGCAACTGACCTCCCTGTGGCGACGAAGAATGAATTACTGAAGAAGCTTGAGGATGAGCATGGCTGGAAGATAGACTGGAAGCGGAAGAGAATCGTAGAGGGACCGATCAGGGAATATGACCCTTCTTTCAATCCCACCAATTTGAAAAGGCTGATAAGGGAGAAGAAGTAATGGGAGTTTAAGTTAAGCCGTTGCATCATAACACACAGCAGTACCACCGGTATCCACTCGCCATCGACGATTAAATCCAGTGATTTACCTATTTTCAACCCTTCTTTGCAAAAATGTAAGATATATCCATATCCATAAGCAATAAAGGAGATTAAAACGAAGAGATAGTGGTGAAAAAAGCCTGATAGATAAGATATCGCAAGCCAGGGTATGAGTGTCGAGTTGAGGATAAGGAGAAGATTCTTCGTTTTTTCTCGCCCAAATACTACCGGGATTGTTCGTACTCCGCTCATTCTGTCGCCTTCGATGTCTCGAATGTCAAA
>JAGGRR010000245.1 GCA_021159465.1 Methanophagales archaeon | reverse complement strand
CGATTCCC
Organism: Methanophagales archaeon; assembly: GCA_021159465.1. Taxonomy (NCBI): domain Archaea; kingdom Methanobacteriati; phylum Methanobacteriota; class Methanomicrobia; order Candidatus Methanophagales; species Candidatus Methanophagales archaeon. The sequence continues at coordinate 1,640 of JAGGRR010000245.1, read as the reverse complement.
CTGTGCAATCAGGTTTAATCTTACTAATAACTGTAGTTATCCCACCTATTGGTGAGGCGTAATATTCATCGGCCCCAATATCCCAAGTATCTATTCTGTTTTGGCCATCTATATCATCAGAGAACAATCCTAAATCGGGATCAGATACCCCTCCATCATATAGAACAGAACTTATATCCTTTATGTGAAAATCTCCATTAGCATAATCTACAAATGCATTTGCCCAATCACTGGCTTCATCCGCCCCGGGGCTTATATCAACCGCATTTTCTCCATCTAAATCATCACTTGCATTATAATCACATTCCTCAAATGTACCATAAAAATCATCATTATTGTTGAAAACTGCATTATTAATTGCATATGTTTTGGCATAATACTTATCCCAATTTAAGATGCCATTTTCGCAATCAGAAATGGTATTGTTATATGCATAAAGAGTTCCATTGTAATTACCAATACCTGCTCCATAAGTCTTGTTAAAGCCATAGATGATATTATTCCAGCATTTATGGATAGCACTCCTATCAGATTGCCAGGTGTTTATACCTGTAACCCAATATCCACCACTTACAACTCCCTTGATGATATTATTTGAAATCCTAACATCTGAAGGCCCATCAGGCTTTGACCAGATGGCATATTTTTCAGTGTTTGTTGTTAATTTAATTTGCAATCCATCAATTCTTACATAATTCTCGTAGTTAACTATACCATGATTATCGTTTACCTCTAATCTATATTTTGTATCATCCCATTTTCCATGATGCCTTTCTGAGGCTGGAGTGTATATCTTGATATAGTGCTCAGCATCAGTTTTCCAGCCATCTATAACTACAGGGGTCGTATCTACCATTGAATAGCATTCTGCTATTTCAATAGTATTTCTACCTGAGGCAGTTATATCCCCTTGCCTTGCTTCTTCCCAGGCAGCTAAAGAAGTAAAGCAAAGTCCCGATTCCCCTGTGCAATCAGGTTTAATCTTACTAATAACTGTAGTTATCCCACCTGGCAGATTATCTGGTTCTTTTATAACCAATGTAAATTCTTTTGTAGTTTCATTGTTTGAGGAATCAGTTACCTTAATGGTAAAAGTGCTTGTACTTACAGTTCTAGGAGTACCAGAGATAACCCCAGCGCTGCTTAATGTTAGACCAGTAGGCAAGCTTCCAGAAACAAGTGACCATGTGTAAGGAGTAGTGCCGCCAGAAGCAGTTAAAGTAGCACTATATTCAGTGCCAACTGTTCCTTCTGGAAGGCTTTTAGTTGTGATAGTAAGTGGCTGAGTTTGTTCATTTACATTAATACTAAGCTGTTTGGTAGCCTGTTTTTTAGGAGTAGATGAATCCTCGACTTTTACAATAAAGGTAAAGCTACCTGCAGTTGTAGGAGTGCCAGAGATAACCCCAGCGCTGCTTAATGTTAGACCAGTAGGTAAGCTTCCAGAAACAAGGGACCAGCTATAAGGAGTAGTGCCACCAGAAGCAGTTAAAGTAGCACTATATTCACTACCCACTGTTCCTTCTGGAAGGCTCTCAGTTGTTATAGTAAGTGGCTGAGTTTGTTCATTTACGGTTATGGTAAATTCTTTTGTATCTTTGTTGCTTGAGGAATCAGTTACCTTAATGGTGAAGTTATAA
>JAGGRR010000244.1 GCA_021159465.1 Methanophagales archaeon | reverse complement strand
GAGGGGAAGGGACGGGGGAGAAGGGGGAAGAAAAAGCCTTCATACGGCGATGGAAAAAGGATATTTGAGTCCGTCCTGGATCATCTTCAAGCTCATGTTTATATGTGATGCTATCCTTTATTGTGATAGGAGATAGGATAATAGGAGAAGGGGTGTGAGTACAACTGGCGCACAAGAGATCAAGAGATAAATGGAAGGCGAAGCAATGGTATACAGTTTTGGCACCGAAGATGTTTGGCGAAGTGAAGGCGGGGGAGACAGTGGCAGATGAGCCTTCAAAGCTGATAGGTAGACGGATAGAGATGACTCTTGGAGACCTCACGGGGAAGATGATAAAGAATACAAACCTGAAGTTGTTACTGGAGATTGACGATGTCAATCACACAACGGCTTATACGAGGTTCATAGGACATAAGATGGATACTGGCTATTTACGGAGCCTGGCGAGGAAAGGAATCTCAAAGATAGACTCCAATATTGATGTCATGACGAAAGATGGCGAGAAGCTGCGGGTAAAAACTTCTTGCTTCACGCTGAAGAAGGCGAGTGAGGCGCAGGTGAAGCAAATAAGGAAGATGATGGAGGAGATAATAATAAATAGAGCAAAAACATTGGAATTAAGCAAGTATATCCAGGAGATAATTCTGGGGAAGTTATCATCTGACATATACAAAGTTGCGAAGAAGATATACCCACTGAGAAGGGTTGAGATAACGAAGACAGAGCGTTATAGGATGCAAGAGAAAGAGGAGAGGAGATGAAGATAAAGTTCCTTGGCGGTTGCAATGAGGTTGGTCGTTCTGCGATACTGATTGATGATAAGATAGTTATGGATTATGGACTTAGACCGTCCGAGCCACCAGAAGTACCAATTGAGAGTGCTTTCCCCAAGTCAGTTATCGTATCACATGCGCACCTTGACCACTCGGGTATGGTACCGAGTTTAATGCCTGAGCACAAGAAGCGGGTACCAGATGTATATCTGACTCCAGTAACACGGGATTTGACTCAGCTCCTTGGCAGGGATACGATAAAAGTAGGTAGGGAGCAGGGTTTTAGTTTCTTTGATGAGGGCAATATCCGGAGAATGGACCGGCATACCCACCCAGTGAATTATGGCGAGCGGATTATACTGGACGGTTCTGATTATGATGCAGAATATGAGGTCATATTATATAATGCAGGGCATATACCGGGTAGCTCTTCTGTATACCTTAAGAAAGAGAGTGAGGATATAAGCCTCTTCTACACGGGCGATATAAAGCTGGGTGCAACTCGGTTGATAAACAGTGCTCAACCTGCTGAATACCCACAATCTGATATCTTACTGATAGAGAGTACATACTATGGCAGGGAACACCGCGACAGGAAGGAGCTGGAGCGTGAATTTGTTGATTCTATAAAAGAGACGGTAGAATCTGGAGGTAATGCGATTGTGCCCTGTTTCGCGGTAGGCAGGACGCAGGAAATAGTGATGATACTCCATTCTTACGGAGTTACACCGTATGTGGATGGTATGGGTCTGAGTGTATTCTCCCTGTTCAAGCACCATCCAGAATTTCTAAAGGATGCGAAAGCGCTAAATGATGCCTTTGCCGATGCAATCTTTGTGAACTCGAAGAAGCGCAAGAAAGCTCTCTCTGAACCTTCTGTTATTGTCACTACCGCCGGTATGCTCAATGGAGGACCGGTGCTATATTATCTGAAGAAGATACATGAAGATCCGAGGAGCAAGGTTCTCCTCACTGGTTATCAGATAGAGGGGACAAACGGCAGGCGATTAGTTGAGCAGGGCTGTGTAGAGACGAATGGAGAAGTGATGAAGGTGAATGCGAATGTGGAACAGTATGATTTCTCTGCACATGCAGGCGACTCAGAGTTGAAGGAGTTGGTGTCCCGGTTCTGCAATTCGGGTACAGAGATTGTATTCCCGGTGCATGGTGAGCACACAGAGGAGTTCGCATCATGGACAAGGGATAAATTTGGATGTGAAGCAATCGCACCGAAGAATGGAGAAGAGTTTATAATAAAATAGTTTCAGTCCTCAGCCTCAGTCTCATATATATTGATATCCGCGTGTATCGTATCGCGCCGGTAGTGTAGTGGTATCACAGGGGCTTGCCAATCCTCTTCTGAGAGGGGGAAGGAGGAGTAAAGAGCCTCTAACCCGGGTTCGAATCCCGGCCGGCGCATGTCTGCATGTCTATATCTGCAGCTCTGCAGCATCACCATATCCAATAACCTCGCCGATAACGACACCGCTTAAAAGGTCCTTTTCCTCACGCAATCTCTTGCTTCTGCTTCTACCTCTTCTATTTCCTCTACTTCCTCGCTGTTGTTAATCTTTCCATTCATGAGATTTCTCAAATGTATACCACTGCATCTCTTTGGATGAGCCAGTCGCCGAAGAGACCACAGTCATTAACAAATAATATGAGATTGCCAAAATAGAATTAAATTAAAGTATAGGAACGCAATTTGATTAGATATTAGATTATCAATCCCATCTCAATCGCGATATCCATGAGAGTGGAGATAAACACCAGAGACCTGTACCTGATGCAGGAGGAAATAGCATCAAAGGCGATAATAGAGGACCAGCTAAGAGCTTTGAGTCTTGTGGCTGGTGCAGACCAGGCTTTCTTCCGCGAAGCTACAAACGGAAATACAGAGGGGCGAGAGATAATGATATCTGCAGTTGTAGTGCTCGAATATCCTTCAATGAAGTTTCTCTACCATTCGAGTGCGATGATGCCCGTTGACTTCCCTTATATCCCCGGACTGCTGTCTTTCCGTGAAGCACCGGCGATAATAGAAGCGTTCCACAAACTGGATAAAAAGCCCGACCTGCTCTTAATAGACGGATGCGGGATAAACCACCCCAGATTCGCGGGTTTAGCTACCCATGTAGGTGTTTTACTGGATATACCCACCATAGGTGTGGCGAAGAACATTTTGTGTGGCTCAGGCACTATTCCCAGCAAGCCAGGCGAAGCTAATTTGATAAGGTATCATGGTAGAGAAGTTGGATATTACCTCAAGAGTAAGAAAGGCTGCAGACCGCTTGTCGTCGCACCCGGGCATAAGGTATCACTTGATACCTCGCTCACCATCGTAAAGAGCTGCATCCGAAAGTATAAACTGCCAGAACCCACAAGGCTCGCACATCTCTGTGTAAATAAACTGAAGAAGGATGAAATTCGCAGGCTCACTACTACAGGATAGCGAAAAGGCAATATATGAGATAATAGGTGTGCCTTTTGATGATAATGCCACCATTAAAGGTGCGAGCAACGCTCCTGAGATGATAAGGAGGGCATCACAACGGCTTGAGACTTTCATGTGGCACAATAAGCTCGAACTCTCTGATTTACTATATTATGACCGTGGAGATTTGCATGATATTACAGACCTGGACATTGATACAGGAAAGAGGAAGATATTCATAGGTGGTGATCATTCCATATCATACCCGCTCTTCAAGTATTATTTCGAGCGGCAGGAGCTAACAAGGGTAGTGGTTATAGATGCACACGCTGACTTCAGGGATGTTTATATGGGTAACAGATTCTCCAATGCCTGTGTAATGCGCCGGATAGCGGAGTTAGCAGGGGTTGAAAACGTGATAGAGATTGGTGTTCGCTCTGCCTCATGGGAGGAGTACGAATTCATGAAAAAACGTGTAAGAATTCTTGATGTTGATATTGATGTTGATGATACGCCAGAGGAACTGGTATTGGAGGGGAGACTGTACCTCTCTATTGATATTGATGTGCTCGATCCGAGTATAGCACCAGGGGTAGAGTATCCAGAACCATGTGGGATGTCACTGGAAGCTCTGATTAGATTGGTGCGCAGGATAATAAAGAGAGGTGATGTGGTTGCATGTGACATCGTGGAGGTGAATCCACAACTGGACATCAAGAATGGAATTACATGCCTGAATGCCGCAAAGCTCGTATTTGAAGTGCTCGCTTCTTACTGGCTGAAGGATCATACCACGTCCAGAGAGAATCCAAGCCACTTAGCGCCATAGGTGAGCATACCCGATGAGAGGACATCAACACCCGTAGCTGCAAATTTGCTCACATTGCTCAGGTTTATCTCACCAGAAGCTTCCAGGATCAAGCCAGTACCAGTA
>JAGGRR010000243.1 GCA_021159465.1 Methanophagales archaeon | reverse complement strand
AAAGCCGTTGGCTTTTAGATTTACTCTGTCCTCTGTGACAAAAATTGCTTTTATTTGTGTCGTTTTGATTGGCATTGCCATTTCTTCGGGTTTCAGGGATAAAGGAAGCCTACAAAGGCTTGTTGAATGGTGACATTTTGGAGGGGGTTATATTATTCTGATTTTAGATTGATTGATGTGATTAAAGGGATTATTTCTTGTGAATAAGACATAAGAGCTACACAAAAAAGAGAAGGGAAAGGTGGGAAGTAAGGGAGAAGGCACTGCTACATTTTACATTTACATTTACCTTTACTCCCTCGCTTCCACGATTTTTAACTTTTTAGCAATTTCACCATATCTTCTTTCTTCTCCTTGCGGCATACACTACAACACCTGCTATAGCTATGGCAGCTATGACACAGAGTCCAGGAATTGACGGTGTTTGTGTTTTCTCTGTTGGTTTTTGTGCCGGTGCCTCGGTAGCTCCGGGTGCTGGCATGATGCCCAGTTCGACCAGCGGATTTGCGCCCACTGCCATCCACCTGGCATTCATCTCTTTAACCGAGCCTTGATTTCCTAAATCTTTTTCCATAAGCACGGAGATATATTCCTCAGGCTTATGCTCCATGAGCACTACATCCGCTCTGAGCCGGGTCCACCACCATTTGTAGCTGCTAAAATCTTTTAAATCCTTCCTGGCGAATCCACAGTCAGAACAGACTTTGTCCCAGTCACAACCCAGGACTATTGCTTTTGCCTCTCCTGTCTTGCCTATTTTTACGTATATCCCCGCTATGTTCCTGTACTCAAGCGGGAGCTTTTCTTTGACACTGTCCGGGACATACGTTACAGCCATACATCTCTTCCCTACGGTGGAGTCAAATATCTGCTGTAAGGCATCGTCCTTGCACCATGGAGGAACAGCCCAAACAACCCATTTCTCGCCTTTCTCCAGCGGATAGTGTTCTTTCAGGTACTGTGCTATAAAGTAACCACTCGTGAGCCCGGGACAAATATGATTGTGTAGTTCCGCACTCCTTAAGAATTCATTACTTATCCCCTTGCTCCAGACAGCGCTTATGGTGAGAATGCTGAACTCATTTCCACCAAACGTTTTCTCATCAAAATTGTGATGCCATGCCTTTGCCCCTTCCTCGGTGATGAGTTTGTCTGGATCTATATTCTCTCTGGAAATCTTCGAGAATAAAGCATCTGCACCGACCTCCATAAACTCTGAAAGATTAAGATTAACTGTCCCTGCAGCTTCCCTGTCTAACCACGGCTTAAGGTAGCTATTGTTTACCTCAAGGTAGATGCAATCGCCTGTATCTTTGTCAAAGAAAGCAAACCAAAGCGGGTTATTATACGCGTGATGCACATTCACCAAATTCCCCTTACCTCGTGAGACACCTGCGGTCGTCATCACCCCGTTAAGGGCTCTTTCCGAGCTATACTTGCCAATGTTAGCTATATATCCAGCGTCAGTAAGTGCCAGAACGTTGGGGTCGCCTTTACTAAATCCTAACTCCTCCATCGCCATTTCCGCAGCTTTATACCCTACTAAATCCATCACTGACAGATCATTCTCTCCAACAAAGTCAACTAACGGATTTAATTCCGGATAATCACTGACGATACTCTCCTGTGCCGAACCCGGTACAATGAATACACCGCCTATGAATATCGCTATCGCTAAAACCACCACCGCCAATTTTCCAGCCATCATTTTTACTCTTTTTCACCTCCTGCATCTTAACACTATACTCTACAACGTAAATATTTGTTCCTATTTAAATAACTTTAGTATTATTATGTCATGGATTCAACTCGATTCTTCATTATTCCAATCATTTATCCGGAGAAGAAGGGGAAGAACACAAATATAAATAGTATTTTTGCCAATCACGTTCCTCCACTCGATGTATGGGCGGGAAACGTTTATTTGCTTGACGTTTTTTTTTGGGGAAAAATCAGACACGAATTCCTTAGAGGATAGTCAAAATGAGCGGAGACTACCACGCTAACGACGCTGTGGAGCTCTGTCCGTGCCTTTGCAAGCCTGAAAGGGGCTTAACTATGTCTCGATGAATGAAAAGCCAAGAGAGAGCCTTACACTACCAGACCCAAATTTATCTAAAGAACATAAGTAGTAATTAATAGAAGGGTGTGAGAATGAGCGACAAGGACAAGGATAAGGATAAAGGTAAAGTTAAGGGTAAGGAGATATGGATAAAAGCAGATGAGGGAACCTGGGAGGATAAGAAATCACGAATCACCGCCAGTTTAGAGTCGGGTATTGACGGTGTGCTGGTAGAAGAGAGTGATGTGAGCAAGGTAAAGGAGTTAGGCCGTATCAAGGTGGCTGCTATTGTACCCGATGAGATCCCTTTTGAGGTTGGAAAAGAAGCGGATATAATCGTCTACGGCAAGAGGAGCGAAGGAGATGGTACAAAACCCATTCCAGATGAGATAAACAAATCTGGTGTCTATAATGCTTTAAAGAGGACTTATGGTACACAAATGAATGCCGCATATGTGGAGATAAAGGGTAAGAAATATGAACGATTTGCAGTGGATGTCTCTGATTATTGCAATTATGTTATCGTAATAGGTAAGGACTGGAAGATAATACCATTAGAGAATATAATAGCGGAATTACAGAGGAAGGTGGTGAAGGTGATAGCGGGTGTACAGAATGCGGAAGAGGCACGGACAGCGCTTGAAACTTTAGAATATGGTGCCGATGGCGTTCTACTCGATACCAGTGATCCGTCCGTGATAAAGAGGGTGGTGGAGATAAGAGATGCGAGTGAGATGAGCAGGATTCCGCTCTTTTATGCGCGTGTGACAAACGTGAAGGAGCTCGAGATGGGCGATCGGGTCTGTGTGGATACCTGCTCACTGATGACGCCTGGTGAGGGAATGCTTATCGGTTCTCAGTCGTTTGCAATGTTCCTGGTGCATTCCGAGTCTGAAGAGAGTCCTTATGTGGCTGCGAGACCTTTCAGAGTGAATGCTGGTGCTGTACATGCCTATATACTGGTAGGTGAGAAGACGAGGTACCTCTCGGAATTGCGCTCAGGCGATGAGGTCCTTATTGTGAATAAGGAAGGAATAGCGAGGAAAGCGGTGGTTGGGCGAGTGAAGATAGAGAAGCGACCATTGATGCTCGTGGAGGCTGAGGTTGATATTCCAATTCCAGATAGCAAGGGTAAGAGTAAGAGGCGATGCAGTATTATACTACAAAATGCAGAGACGATAAAGTTAGTGGGCAAAGACAGACCGATTTCGGTCGTAGAACTGAAGGAGGGTGACGAGGTCCTTGTCCATCTCACAGAGTCTGCGCGGCATTTCGGCACCGCGGTAGAGGAAACGGTGATAGAGAAGTAAGTTTATGTTTGTGCCGGTAGCGGATGCAAAAGCAAAATCAAAAGTTCTGAATGAGATATGCAACGAGGTTATAGAGCAGATAAGACCGGGTGCTAAAGAGCAGGCGGAAGTAAAAGCCCTAACCGAGTTGATAATCACGAATTTGAATAGTAAAGCGGTGGAGATGGGTATAGACGCCCATGCTATCTCTGTTGGCTCCACTGCCAGGAACACATGGGTGAGTGGTGAAGCTGATATAGATATATTTATCATGTTCCCTGTGGAGACATCAGACCAGGATTTAAAGGAGAAAGGACTTGCGTTAGCAAAGAGTGTATCTGATAGGTATGAGGAGAGATACGCCTCGCATCCATACATCCATGCTTACTTCCATTTCGCTGATAGGGAGTACGAAGTGGACCTTGTACCCTGCTTCGCTGTGAAAGACCCCTCCAGATTGAAGTCCGCAGTGGATCGAACACCGTTCCATAACGAATATGTAATACAGAGATTGTCAGGGTCAGGACTCGAGGATGAGGTGCGATTATTGAAGCAGTTTCTGCGTTGTTTGGGTATCTATGGCTCCGAACAGAGACGAAAAGGCTTCTCCGGCTATCTCTGTGAATTGCTCATACTGAAATACCAATCATTCATTTCATTCCTGAAACATGCCGCAGAATGGCGTTATGGTGAGAGAATAGATATTGAGGGACATGGGAAGTATAGAGGTGATGAGCCACTGATTGTTATAGACCCCGTGGACCCCAAGCGAAATGTTGCTGCTGCTGTGTCTTTATATTCCTTTTCCAGATTGATAGATGCCGCACGCGAGTTCCTTGCGAGACCCTCACACGATTTCTTCCGGTTGAAAGAACCGAAGCCGCTGAGCGAATCGGAATTTCGGCGAATAGCAAAAGAACGTGGTACTGCTTTCGTAGTAGTTCGGTTCAAAGCTCCTGAGGTGGTGGAGGACATTCTATTCTCGCAGTTAAGGAAAGCAGAAATATCTGTCAGGAGACTGATAGAACGAAATGATTTCGTGGTGTACCGAAGTGGCGTGACGGCTGATGCTGATACTGATACTGATGAAGCGATAATGGTCTTTGAACTGCTTGTCTGGCAACTTCCCGCTATTAAAAAACATATTGGTCCTCCTGTTACTGCCAGACGACACGCAGAGAAGTTCAAGAATAAGCATTCGCCACCTTTTCTCATTGAAGATGGGAGATATGTAGTGGAAGTAAAGCGGAGATATACCGATGTAGTGAGCTTACTGAAGAACGAGTTAAAGTCTTGCAGTCTGGGCAAGCATGTATCGAAGGCGATTGAGGAGGGCTATGAGGTATCGTGGATAGAGGAGACACGATTCTCCACCGGCATTGGCTTATTCTTCCGCGATTACTTCGGCTATTCATGATATAACAGAACATGTCCTGATGATTCTAAAGGAAATTTCGTAGTTTATTCTATCCCGAAATATTCATTTATTGACTTTACTTCAAGTCTGCATCCGCTCTTCTTCATACCTAATATGGCAGATGCAGCCGCCTTCGCCGCCTCCTTCGTTGTTATGTATGGCACATTGAGATCAATACAAGCCCGTCTTATCTGGTATCCATCTCTGTACGACTGTCTGTCAGTAGTTGTGTTTATTACCAGCTTTATCTCTCCTGTGCGCATCAGCTCTATCACATTTGGCGAACCCTCATGCAACTTCTTCAGCTCCTTTACATCGAGCCCCCGTCGCCTCAGATAGGTAGAGGTGCCTTCAGTTGCAACGATTGCCAGTTCCGCCTCTCTCAATTTCCGCACCACTTCCACTATCTCATCCTTGTCTTCGTCACGGACGGAGATGAATACCATAGCGTTAGAATCCAGAGGCAATGGGTTCCCTGCTGCAAGTTCTGCCTTGAAGAACGCTTTATCAAACCCATTATTTATCCCCATCACTTCGCCTGTGCTCTTCATCTCTGGTCGTAAAATGGTATCCACACCTCTCAGTTTCATGAACGGTAATACCACCTCTTTCACTGCTACATGCTTGTGCTCCGGTTCTCGCTCTTTGATGCCCTGATCACGTAGCCGATGCCCCAGCATCACCTTGGCGGCGAGTTTCGCAAGTGGTATCCCCGTCGCCTTCGCAACATACGGGATCGTACGGCTCGCACGTGGATTCACCTCCAGCACATAAACCATACCGTCCTTGGCTGCCATCTGGATGTTAATCAACCCATTTATCCGTAAATTGAGCGCTATTCGCCGCATGTAATCCCGAACCAGCTCTATAACCTCCTTTGATAACGACTGTGGTGGTATAACACACGCAGAATCGCCGGAATGGATGCCCGCTTCCTCTATGTGCTCCATTATCGCTCCTATCAGTACCTCCTCGCCATCACATACTGCATCTACATCTATCTCAGTGGCTTTCTCCAGGAATTTGTCTATCAGCACTGGCTTCTCCTTCGATACCCGAACCGCCTCTCTCATGTAGCGCTCCAGCTCATCATCATCATGCACTATCTCCATTGCTCTGCCGCCAAGCACATAAGAGGGACGAACAAGCACCGGGAAACCAATCCGCGATGCCACACCCTTCGCTTCATCCACTGAAGTCGCATAACCACTATCTGCCTGTGGGATACCCAGTCGAAGGAGGAACTTGCTGAATCGCTCTCTGTCCTCCGCCATATCTATATTCTCAGTCTCGGTACCAAGAATTTGCGTATTTATATTCAGCCGCTCAAGTTCCTCTTTCAACGGAACTGCAAGATTGACCGATGTCTGACCGCCAAACTGTACCATCACACCGTCATACTTCTCCTTCTCAATCACATTCATCACATCTTCAAGCGTGAGGGGCTCAAAAAAGAGCTTGTCTGAAGTGTCATAGTCTGTGGACACGGTTTCAGGGTTGTTATTTATTATGTGTGCTTCTATCCCCTCTTCCTTCAATGCCTTTACCGCATGCACAGTGCAATAATCAAACTCGATACCCTGTCCTATCCTGATAGGACCTGCACCGATAATCAATACCTTCTTTGAGGTTGAGGGTTTCAATTCACACTCAGTCTCATAAGTTGAGTAGAAATACGGCGTCTTTGCTTCAAACTCAGCCGCACATGTGTCCACCATCTTATACGTCGGGATGACCCCTTTTGATACTCTCAGGTCATGTATCGCTTCACGGGTTCGCCCTGTTAACTGCCCTATTCGCGCATCAGTGAACCCCATCCTCTTCGCTTCACGCAATAGCTCCACGGTGAGTTCTGCTTCTCCACTCTGTAACTTCAATTCCATCTGCACTATCTTCGCTATCTTATGTATGAAGAACGGGTCTATACCGCTCAGTTTCGCTATCTCTTCTATACTGATGCCCCTTCTCAATGCTTCATATATAACAAATATCCGCTCATCTGTTGCTGTTTCCAATACCCGCTTCAGCTCAGCCTCGCTCCAGTCCTCATACCCAGCACCGAAGTCTCTATCTATATCCAGGGAACGAATAGCCTTCTGTAACGCCTCTTCAAATGTACGCCCTATCGCCATCACTTCGCCTGTGCTCTTCATCGAGGTCGTCAATCTCCTATCGGCATCCGGGAATTTATCAAATGGCCATCTTGGTATCTTCACCACCACGTAATCTATTGCGGGCTCGAAACTCGCTGGTGTCTCCCTTGTCACATCATTCCTTATCTCATCCAGATGGAGTCCAATAGCTATCTTCGCCGCCACTCTCGCTATTGGATACCCCGTTGCTTTTGACGCAAGTGCAGATGACCTCGATACACGAGGATTCACCTCTATCACCCTGTATGCACCATCCTTCAATGCAAACTGGATATTACACCCACCTTCTACTTTCAAAGCTCTTATTATCTTTATCGCCGCGGCACGCAACATCTGGTGCTCCTCGTCGCTTAACGTCTGTGAGGGCGTGACCACGATTGATTCGCCGGTATGAATCCCCATTGGGTCTATATTCTCCATGTTGCAGATTGTGATGCAGGTATCCTTTGCATCCCGGATCACCTCATACTCTATCTCCTTCCACCCGAGCACGCTCTCCTCTACCAGAACCTGATGTATCCGCGACATTTGCAATCCATAAGCAACTTGCGCTCTCAATTCCTCCATAGTTCGGGCTATACCTCCTCCGGTACCACCGAGTGTGTAGGACGGACGAATGATGAGCGGTAAACTCAACCTGGAAGCGGCTTCCTCCGCTTCTTCCACTGATCTTACCGTTACACCGCCAGGTATCGGCTCATTTATGCGCTCCATCGTCTGTTTGAACCTTTCACGCTCTTCTGCGTTATATATGGCTTCTAAAGGTGTACCAAGCACTTTTACATCATAATCGGACAAAACACCTCGCTCGGCTAATTCTGTCGTAAGGTTCAGTGCAGTCTGCCCACCCAAACCGGCTAATATGCCATCCGGACGCTCTTTCTCTACTATCCTCGCTACTATATCTGCCACTAACGGCTCGATGTATATGACATCTGCCATCTCAAAATCGGTCATTATCGTTGCTGGATTGGAGTTTACAAGTACTACGTGTACCCCCTCTTCCCTTAACGCCCGGCACGCCTGCGACCCGGAGAAATCGAACTCTGCTGCCTGCCCTATCTGTATGGGACCCGAACCTATTACCAGCACCTTCCTGATGTCTCCCGCTTTTGGCACTTCCTTTCCCTGACCCTATAAAACTATACGTAGTTACGTGGATTTAAGGATATATTCCCTGAGACTGAGAAGTACCACACTGATAATCATGCAAAGAGCCAGTGTGGAGATGATTATATTGAGTTCGGGGATTTTGCCTTCCTTTGTAAGTATCAATCCTCCAATGACCGCAGTCAGGATAAAAGTAATGCAAATAGCGAGGAAAAAACCTCTGAAGAGTGATTCCATGACCGCTTCTCCGTCTCTTGTTTTGTAGTACACAGTGCAGATGACAAAAGAAATAGCGAAGATCAACAATGTAAATGACGTCGGAACAGGATTCCCACGTTGCGTAAAGAATATCAAACCAAGAGCTATATAAAGCATCAGAAATGCGAGTGCCACTGATAAAGCCAGTGTATTCAGGTATCTCCTATACTTTCCTATCATCAGCAACCTCCAGCATCGGCAATATTTATTATATAAGTATCAATCTATCTATGTAAGTAAAGAATAGGCTGAGAGAGATGAAATTGAGTAGCCCGATGGAGGTGTGGAAGTATCTACCGGGAACAAATTGCAGGGAATGTGGCGAGAAGACATGCTTAGCCTTTGCATCTCTTCTTCTGGAGCGAAAGAGGAATTTGAGTGAGTGTCCACCTCTGTCTGAGCCAAAATACGCGGCTAAGGGTAAGAAGTTAGCAGAATTGCTGGCGCCCGAGGTGCGTGAAGTCCTGATAGGGGTAGGAGAGAACGCGATTAGAATAGGTGGCGAGGACGTCTTACATCGGCATGAACTCACATTCTTCAATCGAACAGCGCTTGTCTATGATGTCTGGGACACGATGCCAGAGGAAGAATTGAGAGCGCGAGTGAGGGCAATAACAGACTGGAAGAAGTTCTATGTTGGGGAATTCCTGAGATTGGATGGAATTGCCATTCGCTCAGTCTCATGTGATGCCGAACATTATAGAGCGTGTGTAAGAAGTGTATCTGAGGAAACAGATTTACCTCTTGTGCTCTGTTCTTTCGAGCCCAAGATACTGGAAGAGGGTTTGAAAGAGGTCCCTGAGAGGAATCCATTACTGTATGCCGCGAATGAGGCGAACTGGAGTGAAATGCTGCGTATAGCAACACATTATAAGGTGCCTGTTACGTTATACTCACCTGATCTTGATATGCTGACCCGAATGGCATTGACTTTCTCCCGTGAGGGTATAGATAGCTTGGTGTTAGACCCGGGCACATATCCCGTGGGTAAGGGGCTTGAAAGTACTTTTGAACGTTTCGTAAAGCTGAGGCGTGCAAGTATAGAAGAAGGCAACAGGGGAGTTGCTTATCCATTGATCGCCGTGCCAATGACTGCATGGATGGTACATGAGGATGCACTGTATACCTCTTATTGGGAAGCAATGATCGCCTGTCTTTTCATCATAAAATATGCTGATATAATGATCATGCACTCAATAGAACCGCACGCATTGATAACCGAGCGAACACTGGTTGCCAATATGTATACAGATCCAAGGCGTCCTGTGAGTGTGGAGCCAGGGCTGAGAGAGATAGGAAGTCCAGGTCCTGAATCGCCGCTCTTCGTTACTACCAATTTCGCATTGACTTATTATACTGTGGAGAGCGATATATCATCAAATAAGATAGACTCTTATCTGATGGTTGTGGATACAGATGGGATGGGTGTGGAATCCGCAGTTGCGGGAGGGCAGTTCACAGCGGATACGATAAAAGAGACATTAGAGGCGCATAATGTGGAGAGTAAAGTCAAGCACAAGACAATGGTATTGCCAGGACTTGCAGCACGATTATCCGGCGAGACAGAGGATATCACAGGTTGGACTGTGCTCGTCGGACCAAGAGACAGTGGCAGGATTCCCGGCTGGATGGATAAGAATTGGCCCCCGGAAACTTTCTCTTAATGCTTTTTCTTTTTAGAAAAGAAAAACTGTTCTATCAAACTTCCTTTTGAAAGAAAGTTTGATGGGGCAGCCCAGATTTGAACTGGGGTCCATGGCTCCCAAAGCCACGAGGATAACCTGGCTACCCTACTGCCCCCTTTAATAATTCACGATATAAATATATTAATTAGCCTTTGTCTTCATAAAAATCAATGCAAGAATAGTTCGCTCTCCCGTCAAACGATCCTTTCGCTTCCTTTATTCCTTTCTTCCCTTCGCATTCTCAAGTTCTGTTTGTTTTTTATAATAAGAATCTATAGCATAGACGTAGAGTAAGAGGAACCTATGAAATTGCAACTGCGGTTCCCGCCGCATTTACATGGCGTACCGAATACGGCGGAGGTAATACTTGAGACAGGAGCGAAAATGAATATAGACCGCGCGTATGTGGATGCAGTGCGAGGTGAACTTATCATTGATGTTCCTCGCGAGAAGGTGGACCGTGTAGTGGAACTATTCAAGCAAAAAGGTGTGGAAGTACGCAGATTAGTGAAACTGATCGCTTGGAATGAGGATAAATGTATCCATTGTGGCGCCTGTATCTCGGTTTGTCCATCGCATGTATTCAAGTTCGATCATACATGGCGGCTAAATCTGGATGAGGAGAAGTGTATCAAATGTGATGTGTGCGTAAGAGCATGCCCCATGGGCGCTCTGGCTTCCGTTAGCAATCAATCTTAATTTTTAATTTTAAATCTGGCTTCTTTCTTAAATCTCGAGATAGATATTAAGAATAATGACAGAAGAGGAGACACTTAGGAGTGAAACGGTATATAGGGGTAGAATCATTCAACTTCGGGTTGATACCGTCTCAGTCCCTGGTGGAGGAACAAAGAGGCGAGAGATAGTAGTACATCCCGGTGCGGCGGCTATTGTGGCGATGAGTGGTGAGGGCATATTGATGGTGGAGCAGTATCGGAAAGCGGTGGAGACCATGACGCTGGAGATACCCGCGGGTACGATTGAGGCAGACGAATCGCCAGAGGAGTGTGCAGCACGTGAGTTAATAGAGGAGACGGGATTTGAGGCTGCGACGCTGGATAAGCTGATAGAGTTCTTCCCCTCGCCTGGTGTCAGTAGCGAGGTGATTCACATCTTCAAGGCTGGCGATTTGAAGAGGGTTTCAGATCCAGAGCCTGAACTTACGGTTCGGTTTGTTCCCGTGGACAGTATACAGGATATGATAAGTAGAGGTGAGTTGAGAGATGGCAAGACGCTCATAGGCATATTGATGGCACTGAGATAACCTCTTTTGTCTTCAGATTTCTCCTCTAAATCAATTTATTGATGGTCTGTGCAATTACCCTGCCTATTCTATCACCATGCCTGGCGAAGCTCGAGCCCACGATTGAAAGAATAATTACGTAAGCCACGACAAGCGAGACTAAAAGCTCATAACTCATCATTTCCGGTCCCGGTCCGATTACCACAGCCAGCAGCACAATTGAAAACTCACCCCTTGGCGTTGTGTATGCCCCAATCCTTAATCCCGTTTCCAGCGAACCATGCAGTCGCTTCCCAATAAGTGCGCCACTGGCGAACTTTGCTAAAATGGAGATGGTTAGGAGTGCGAGAAGTGCGAGGATAAAATGTACCGAGGACAATGTTGCAAATTGGAATTTGGACAGCATTCCAAAGGAGAAGAAGAAAATGGTGAGGAATAAGTGCTTAAATGATATGGTGGCTTCAAAGAGCTTCCTGGAAGATTTAACTCCAGAAACCGCAGATCCAAGAAAAAACGCAACAATCACTTCGGGGATATGACAGTGTAGCAAAACACCTATGAGATGTGCAAATGCCGAAAATCCGAATATTAGTGCGAAAATAAGCAGTATTGGTATCTCATCATCACGCTCAAATAGAGGTGAGATGAAGTTGCTCAACCTTCTGATGAGAATCAAGGTGAATATAATGAGCAGCAAAGTCGTTACTAAACATATGGGGATCTTGCCGATGCTGCCGGACTTAATGGAAGTCAGCACCACAAGCAGGATTGTCAGTATTATGTCCTCGAATACCATCAGCCACACGACGGTCTCTGCTTCCGGATATATTAGCCTCTTGTTCTCTATCAGCGAGGAGATGGCAATTGCAGAACTGGTAATGTAAACTGCAGATGCGAGTATGAACGCCTCTAATAGGCTAAAGCCAATGAGGAGTCCGAGCGCAAATCCTGCGATGAAGTTCACACCGAAGTCTGTGCAACCTGCAAAAAGCCTCCCTTGCTCTTTTATGCCCCTGAAGTTGAACCTGAACTCATAACCAATGTAGAACATCAGGAGGATTACACCGACATTACCCAGCCATTGGATGAGGTCGTATGACGCTTCAGTAGAGATGATGTTGAATCCGCTCTTCCCGAAGATTATTCCAGCGATTATGTACGCAGGGATTGCAGCTTGTCTTAGATATTTCGATGCCAGTCCAAGAGCTAAGCAGGAGACCGTTACAATAGCTAAGTCCACCATAAAGGTCATTTATCTAATCCTGTCCCAGAATCTCCTCCACACATGCCCTTATCTGCTCTCGCTCACCTATCACCACTATCAGGTCCCCCTCCTCGAAGACCGTTTCCGGTGGCGGGCTGATGATGCTCTGTCCCCTTCTCGATAGAGCTATTATTGTGACGCCCGTCCTCTTCCTGATAGCCAATTCCTCGATGCTCTTTCCTACCATACCTTTTGTTACCGGGCATACATGGATGTTTATTCTGAGGTCAGAAATCTCGGAGAACGAGACCTCAACGTCCTCGCGCTCCACTGTGAGCATCGCTCCGGTCAAAACACTTCCGACACGCCGTGCTTCTTCAGGGGTCAGCCTTGTAACCGAAGGCTTCTCAGCCCCCGCTTCTAATACATACAGTTCTATCTCACCGGACGTTAAAAATATGACCGCTACTTTATCGCCTTTTGGACTTTCTATCTCATATTTAGTGCCTATCTCGGGAATTTCAGAGATTCGCATTTATCACACCCACACCCACACCACACCTGTTTTTAATTATTAATCCATGTTCTAATTTCAAACTTATCTATCGCTTTGAGATATTTTAATAGGGGTTAAGAGAAAGAGGAGATGCTGAGGGCAGAGTTAGAGAAGAGGGAGATAATAGATATAGCTAAGAAGATAATACACGAGAGTCCAGGTCCCATCTGCAATCACTGCCTTGGTAGACAATTTGCAAAGGTCTCTTCTGACGTATCGAATGAGAGACGCGGTGAGGTATTGAAAGAGATACTAAGGGAGGTTGGTGAAGAGATAGAGAGTGGCAAATGCTGGCTGTGCAACGGTCTATTTGAGAATGACAATCTGGATGAATGGGTAAGAGCAGCACTGGCGAAGCTGAAACAGTATGAATACGATACTTTTCTGGTGGGTACGAAGATGAGCGGGATGCTCATGGAGAACGAGGAGTTGATGTGGGAGATAGCAGGAGCGCTATTTGCCGAGCCATTGAAAGCGGAGCTGAACAGAGAGGTGGGTAAGAGGATAGAGCATGAGACAGGGAAGAAGGTGGATTTTGATACGCCCGAAATTGTTGTGATATTGAACCTGTGGAGCGGTGATTTTAATGTTGAGTTACAGGTGAAGCCTCTGTTCATCTATGGGAGATACAGGAAGTACAGGCGGGGAATACCGCAGACGAGATGGTTTTGCCGTGAATGTCATGGTAAGGGCTGTGAGAGATGCAATTTCACCGGTAAGATGTATGCGGAATCGGTTGAGGAATTGATAAAAAGCTCTATTATAGATGTGTACGGAGCTAAGGATGTGATACTGCACGGTTGTGGAAGGGAGGATATAGATGCTCGAATGCTCGGCTCAGGTCGTCCGTTTGTGGTGGAGCTGAGAGAGCCGAAGCGGCGGCAGCGAGTGGATTTGCGAGCATTAGAAGATAAGGTGAACGAAGAGAACAGAGCCAAATTGGAAGTCACCAATCTCGAGTATGTAAATAGAGAGATGGTTGCACTGATAAAGAATACGAGTGCAAGGAAGACCTACCGAATGCTGGTAGAGCTAAGAGGAGCAGTGACCGAGGCGAAATTGAGAGAAGCGGTGCAAGAGCTTGATGGAGCAGTGATAGAGCAGAGGACACCTTCGAGGGTGGTGCATCGTAGAGCGGATTTGATACGCAGCAGGCGAATATATGAGATGAAATTGCTAAACTACAGTGGTTCTACATGCGAGCTGGAAGTGAAATGTGATGGAGGATTATACGTAAAGGAGTTAATATCAGGAGATAAAGGACGAACAAGACCGAACCTCAGCGATTTGCTGGGTACAGGTACAGGTATAGAAGCGGAAGTAAAGGAATTGGATGTGATAGATGTAGAACTGGACACGAATCATGAAATCACAGTGGCAACCAGATAAGAGCTCCTTGCATCCTTAACCCGTACTTTATGGAAGGAACCGGGCGGCAAATCCTCCTCTATTATTATCGTCTTATAAGATGGGTCACGGGCGATTACACCGCCTTTATCTCCACGTTCCGTAACCAGAACCGGTAGTTCCGCTCCTAACAATTGATTATTAGCTGCAAGTGCTATCCTGTGATAAGTGGCTGACATTATTCGTGACCTTATCTTCTTATCGCGAGCCAGCATGTCCTTAAGCTTCGATGCTTCTGTCCCTGGTCGTGGTGAGAATCGCGTAATGTTCACCTTCTCCGGCTTTATTTCCTCCAGTAGCTGCATTGATGCCTGGAAATCGTCCTCACCTTCTGTTGGAAACCCAACAATAAAATCTGTACAGATGGTGCAGTAATGGAATCGCCTCCTTATTCTCCTCACTATCTCTATAAAGTCAGCGGCCTTGTAATTCCTGCGCATATCGCTTAGCACCTTATCAGAGCCCGACTGAACCGGTATATGAAAGAATTTGAACACCTTATCGGATTCAAAAGCCTCAAGGAGCTCGTGCTCGTCTATGATGCGGAGTAGTGTGAAAGGATTCATCATACCTATACGAAGTCTAAAATCACCTTCTACTTCGGTCAGCATCTGCAGTAGCTCGGGTAGTTTCACAGCCGTATCCATGCGATCGAACCCGTAAGCGGCGCAATCCTGGGCGGTTATTCTTATTTCTTTTACACCAGCCGCCACCGCGGACTTTAAGGCTCTGCATATCCTATCAGGACTCTGGCTCTTCAGTCTCCCTCTCGCTCTTTTCACAATGCAATAGGTGCATTCTCCAGAACAGCCCATTGCTATCGGGATTATACCAACCACAGAGGAGCTTTTATCAAATTCAAAATTAAAATCCATAATTGGATATAGCTCTTCGGGCGTTATCATGATTGTATCCTCACCCAGAATGCTCTTCACCAGTTCAGGCTGTGCCGCAGCCATACAGCCAGCTACGATTACCTGCTTGCCCTGCTTCTTCAGTTCCTCCAGCCGCTTCACCACGTTCAGTTCCGTCCGCTTCGTCACTGTGCATGTGTTCACGATGACACAATCGGCTTTATCTTTGTTATAGTCTGTTACCAGTTGATATCCACCCCTCTTCAATATAGTACGCAGCTTCTGCGTATCACCGGCATTTGCAGTGCAGCCAAAGGTTTCTATGTGGACCTGGACTTTTACTCCTGCATCTGCATCTCCGCCTGCTCTTGAGCCATGATGCTGGATAATATCATCCATCTCAAACTGATTCAACAATCAACCCTTTTGCGTTCGTCTTCAAAACCATCGTGAGTGCGCCAGTAAGAGCCATAGCCGTTTTTATCTTCATCAACTCCTTTGAGTCGCCTGGCGGCGGCAGTACCATAGCAGAGCCTGCACCACCCAGTTCCTCCAGACCACCTGCACCTGTCACCTTCGCTCCAGGTGCACCCAACTCCTGTGATAGCTTCACCAGCTCACTTAACCGTCGAGGAACGACCCCTATGGCATCCAGCAAGCCATGATTTATATCCATCAAGCTACCGAGGCGATAAATATCATGCTGTTCCAGTGCCATAATTGCATCTTTAGTTATCTCATCAGAGGCGTTGGCGATGTGCGCAAATATCTTTTTAAATGCTTCTCTTCGTGTTTTAACAGTTTCAACGAGCTTCTTCGTCTTCAGACTCAGTTCTGATATTCGCTCAACGCTCACACTCATCGGGATACAGCCGATAGTGCCTATAATCAGGTCTATCTCTGGCAGATATAAACGCTTCACTTTGCCATTCTCTATCAGTACGTAGCCCCCATAGGTCGAAATAGCGGTATCCACAGGGCTGGCATTACCCTGAACCGCTTTCTCTACATGGTGTGCCTCCTCTCTTATCTCTTCCAGATTTGGATTTTGTTCTCCACTATTACTATCACTATCCACTCCAAAGTATCTCCTGAGTGCGGCGATGGTGGCGACAGAAGTTGCAGCAGAAGAGCCCAAACCGGCAGAAAGCGGGATATCAGATTTTATTTTTATTTCTACACCCCCATCTATACCATATCTCGCTTCAAGATACTCAATTGCTCCTCTGACATACGCAATAGCGCTTGATGCACCTTCATAATCTATAAATGGCTGTGCCTTCCTCTCTCCTTCACCCTTTCCTTTTGCCAATTCCAGCTGGAACCCGAAAGAGGGTATATTCTCAACGTAGAGATGATAGCCACTCTTCTCCTTACCCCTACCAGAGACTTCAACAGTGAGTCGTAAGTTTAACGCGGTTGCAAGTGCCCGTTTATTATAGACTACAAAGTGCTCACCAAACAGTATCACCTTTGCAGGCACTGATGCCCTTATCTTCATTTTGCCATTAACTAACTTATGTTTGACTCGCTGATATAAAATAAAATATTGATAGCGATAGAGGAAGTGGCAACAAGAAACTAAAGAATAAAGATTGAGATATTCATTCATGAAGAGACGCAAATATCGGAAATACACTATACTATGCTGGACAGCAATTCAATTACTCAGCGGTTCAGGGTGAGAGGGGCGAGAGACAACAGCTCATTGAGCGTCTCTACGTGCATGTCTATCTCTATGTCTGTCTTCACGCATGATTTCGTATCCACTCCTGCTCCTGCTCCTACTCCTGTTCCTGTTCCTATTCCTATGACAGTACAACCAGCGGATTTGCCTGCCTGAAAGTCACTTTCGGTATCACCCACGAGTATCGCATTCTCAGGCTTCACTTTCAGTCTGCGGCACGCCTCTATCACCATTTCCGCATTTGGCTTACCTTCGTGCACGTCATCGCCAGTGATGACCACATCAAAGAGGTCTGCGAGCTGAAAGTGCTCCAGTATCCTGGCAACGTTCTTTTTCGGCGTGTTCGTTACCAGTCCAACCTTAAATTTATGTTTTATGCGGCTCAAGACCTCTTTTGCATCAGGGAACAGCTCTATAAGCTCTACCAGCTCCAGTTGTTTACCTATACAATAAAGTCCGGCTTCCTCACCAAGGTTCCACGCGTCCAGGTTATGCCTCAGGTCCGGACCCCAGCATTTTGCCTTAAAATCCTCTCTGCTTATCTCTTCTCTCTTGTATCTCTTTAGCATCGCATTAAATGCCCGGTACCAGCTCTCAAATGAGTTTATTATTACACCGTCGAGGTCGAACAACACTGCTTCTATCATCCGCTTATACAGTTCTTTCTTATATTATTGTATGTTAGTTATCTATAAATTAAAGTTAAGGTTGTAACAGAGGAAATGGCAACAAGAGAAGAATATTGGCTAAGACAAGCAAAGAGAGACCTGGAGCATGCCAGGCATGATCTTGAGGATGGCGATTATGAATGTGGGGATAAGATACTTCGATTAAGAAGTTAGTGGAAGAATCGCTCAGGGGATATCTGAAGGAGATAGAGGAAAAGCATCCGGAAGTGAAGCGTGTGCTCCTCTTCGGCTCTTTTGTTCGGGACGAATGCGTGCTTAGAAGCGATGTATTGGTAATATTCAGCACCAATCTCCAATCTAAAACGTACCCATGATCTTCCGCATGAGCACATGTTCCCTGATAAACTGCTCGCTGAGATTGTTTGTTGGCTCCATACGTGGATAAAAGCATGCACGTATACCAGTTTCCCATACCGTTCCTGATTCAAACTTCAGGAAAGTTTGATCAAAAAAGATATAGGGTACGGGTAGCTATACAAATACAAAAGACGAAGTTTTGAAAAAGATTCTCGTGGTTATCCTGACGACATCTGATTCCAAGCGGGATATCATAGATGGCTATCACCTGCAAGCCCCAGGCTACGTGAAGAAGCCAGTGGACATGGGGGATCTCAAGGATATTTATGGACATAATGATGCTTAGCAAATCGGACATGGAGTGGCTTCGTGAGATTGTTCAGGGTAAGATAGCACCGGTAGTCATGCTCACAGGGTTTGGTAGTGAAAATATTGCTGTCCAGTCAATTCACAATGGTGTTATTGATTATATCCCAAAAGACCACCACACAAAGGACCGGTTATGGAGTACTATAAAAGCAACACTGGAGACATGGAAGCGAATGCAGACGGAGGATGATAAGAAGAAGCTGATGTACGAACTGAAGGCTAAGAATACCAAACAGGAACGATTCATCTATACGCTATCACACGACCTTCGCGCTCCTCTACTTGCTATCCGGGGTTTTGAATCCATGTTGCACGACGATTTAAAGGAGAACGGCCGTGAGAGGGTGGTTAAAGACTTTTATTTTATAGATAATGCAGCAGCGAAGATGGAACAACTCATGGATGATTCATTGCAATTATCCCGTATCGGGCATGTGGCGAATCCACCCGAGGATGTGCCATTCTATGTCTATATCTATGATCTGCAAATGAGGTGTACGAAATTGTCCAGTATGAGCAGTCCCTTACGTGATGACTTCTCGGGATGGAACTGAACGCCGTAGATATTGCTATTATTCACCACCGCAGTTAACTGTAAGCCGTATTCTACTGATGCAATTATACTGGCTTCATTCTCAGGCACGCAATAATAAGAATGCACGAAATAGAAATAATCCGCTTCGGTAATCCCTTCCAGTAGCTCTGAGTGACGGTGCAGATGCAGATTGTTCCAGCCCATGTGTGGCACCCGCACGTAAGACGGTAAACGAACCACTCTCCCAGGGATGAGTGCAAGTCCCTTCTCTTCGCCCTCTTCGCTCTCTTCAAATAGGATCTGCATACCTATACATATCCCAAGCACCGGAACACCAGATTCCACAAGCCTAAACAACTCCGTTGAGAACGGCTTTAAGTTCCTTATGCCATCATCAAACGCGCCTACACCGGGAATAATAACACCATCAGCTTCTCTTAAGCTGCCAATATCAGCCTCACTAATAAGAACTGCATGGTTACAGACCTTCTTCAGCCCGTTGTATATACTGAATAGATTCCCCATCCCATAATCTATGATTGCAATCATATTATACTCACACCTTATTCTTACCCTCTTCTTAGAAAGAAGAGCTTTAGCAAAAGAAATATTTATTCAAATGTGACTCTCTGATACTATTGAGCTATGAAGGCGATCCTAGCACTTGAAGATGGAACAGTGGTGGAGGGTGTGGGCTGGGGTGCAGAGGGTATAGCACTGGGGGAACTCGTGTTTGCAACGCCTTTTACGGGCTACGAAGAGGCGCTTACTGATCCCTCGTACAGGGGGCAGATATTGATGCTCACATATCCTCTTGTTGGTAATTATGGTGTCAGCGGTGCCAGATTCCAATCAGATAGCATAAAGGTAGAGGGCTTTGTGGTCCGGGAGATGTGTGATTCTCCATCGCATTACAGGAGTAAGCGAGGTATAGATGAGTTCCTGCGGAATGAAGGTGTGCCAGCCATCAGCGGAGTGGATACGAGGATGTTAACGATAAAGACAAGGCGATACGGCACGATGAAGGCGTGTTTGATGGTTGAGCCAGAGAAAGAGACACAGGCACAGACACAGACCGAGAGTGGGATAAGGGAAGAAGCTAAAGCCAGAGCTCTGGAACTCGCGAGAGCTCAGCCCGATATCTCAGACTTGGATCTGATAGAGCGGGTTACATGCAAGACAGGATACAGGATACCGGGTAATGGGAAGAGGGTAGCAGTGATAGACCTGGGAGTGAAGCGGAACATAATAGAGAGCTTGAGGAAACGTGATTTTGACATCTTCGTCTTTCCTGCTACTGTAAAGAAATCGGAGATAGTGAATTTGGAGCCTGATGCTTTATTACTCTCTAACGGACCTGGCGACCCAAAGCGGGCAAAGAGTGCGATGAGCGTGGTGAAAGAGCTCGCGGGTACAATCCCTATCTTCGGGATATGTCTCGGACTGCAGGTAATTGCTCTTGCTCTGGGTTGCGACACGTATAAATTAAAATTCGGGCACAGGGGTGCGAATCAGCCGGTGAAGGACCTTAGAACCGCTCGTGTATACATAACCGCGCAGAATCATGGATTCGCAGTTGATAAAGATTCGATGGACGGTATCGTAGAGCTGACGCAGATAAACGCCAATGACGGCACGGTAGAAGCTTTCGAGGAGTCCTATCTGGGTATTAAATGCGTCCAGTACCATCCAGAGGCGAGTCCAGGTCCATGGGATACCGAGAAGATATTCTTTGATGAACTCATGCGAGTGGGCAGATGATATGATAGAAGATGCAGAGGGCTTGATAAAGCGGGAAGAGATTTTAAAACACCTGGGGCTGCGTGGGAAGCATATACTTGATATAGGTGTAGGTCAGCTTTCGATAATTGCAGCTCGGGATTTCAATTGCAGGGTTACCAGCATAGATATTTCGGAATCGGCATTGAGGGATGCGAAACGGGATGCGGAATCGGAAGGAGTAGCGGATAAGATAACTTATGAGCTCGGAGATGCGACATCTCTTCGTTACGGTGATGCAAGTTTCGATGCGGTGATCAGCTATGGCGCGTTGCATCATGTAGAGCCGGATAAGCGAGGCGAGTTTGTGAGTGAAGCATGCAGAGTGGCGCGAGATAAAGTCATTATTGCGGAATTGAATACTGTGGGCTTTCACCGGATACATGGCTCCAGCAGTTTTAAAGCCGTTGATCTCGAGTGGTTGAAGAAGGAACTGAGTTCGTTTGGCGTGCTGGAAGAGTATATCGGTACGGCAATGAATGTTTATGTGTTGAAGAAGTCAAAAATAAAGTCATTCCGGTAAATTAACATTAACGAATATCGGTGGATTTACGCTTGTAACGCTCAGTGATAAAGACCCGTTTTGCTCTGTACCTCACTTTCGCTTCATCATAACCATATTGCTCCACGAGCTTCGCAAGCAATCGCTTTTTACTCTCTCCCTCGAGTCCCAGGTCCGACATTATCGCTTCTACTATCCTGTCCTTGTCCTTGCCCTTATTCTTATTCCCAAGCTTATCTTCTTCGCTCATCTATCGTATTGCGGATTACGGATTGCGGAGCTGTGTTCGTTTATTTAGTCGTTTGTATTTGTACTTGTACCATCCAGTATATTTATTGTCTCTTCTTATATTTAGGTAGTCTCACTTTTAAATGTTGTTAGACATATAGCAGCAACAGAACATAAAAAAAGAACGGTGAGACCTGTAAAGGTGTCCAGCGTTACCAGTGCAAGACCTGCAGGCGGACATTCACAGAGACCTCTGGGAGGCTGCGTGAACTGGAGGAGGTATTTTTTAAGAATTTCTGTGAATATTCCGTGTTTCCTCATAAGCTTTTATGCCCTCCTGCTGTTATTTCCGTCACGCATCTTATTATACATTTGCATCAACGCTGAAAAAATATGAATAAGCCATCTACTCTCTTCTCTCCTCTTTAAACGCTCAACTGCATTTCTTAAAACCTCCTCATCCATGTATCCCTTTTCAACACTCCCTGAAATATAAGAATGCAATAGCCGAATATGTCCTGCAATCACACGCTCACTTTCCTCTCCTATATTGAATTTGAACATCACCTCACAAACCGTTATTGCATCCTCTATTCTTCGCTCATTCGTGAAAAGATTTCCCGCACGCAGCATATCCTCCCTCGCTCTGTTATACTTGCCTAATCCCACATAAGCAAGACCTCTGTTGTAGTATGCTTCCGCATCATCAGGATTCAGTTTTATCGCCTTATTGAAATCTTCTATCGCTCTGTTATACTTGCCTAATCCCACATAAGCGACACCTCTGTTGTAGTATGCTCCCGCATATTCATTTAGTTTCAGAGATGTGCTATATGCCTTGATTGAATCCTCAAAATTCTTCTGTTCATATAAAGCATTTCCGAGATAGAAGGAATGTGCTGCAAGAGAGAGGCGAGCAATATCCTTTCCAGGAGCTTCAACATGTTCCGCTTTTTTGAAAGAATCATAGGCGAAGAAAAGCATATCAATATCAGGTGCACTTTGAACAGCATCCGCTATCAGGTAGAAGAACCCCATATTTATTTTTCCTTCAACAAAAGCCTTTTTTATCTCCTCTCTTATCACTGCCTTCGCATCCATTAAATCTAAAGAGGCTTCAAGGAACTTTTCAGCAAGTTCTCTATCTTCTATTCCGCCTTCTATCGCACTATTTATCGCATTTCGCCAATACTGTGATAATGAATATACCCATCCTTCACTCTGCATATATTTTTTAAACGCCTCTTTCTGCTCTTTTGCCTCATCTCTTTGTGCAATTCTTTCATAAATAGCATCGTAAAGGAATATTGAGAAAATTCTGAGCTTTGAGATTGTGATTAAGAGCTTAATGAAAGTCATATCACCTTCATCGCCACGCAATAATTTTCTTATTGTGTCCATCAGAATGTTCTTAACGCCTTTTGGCAATCTCTCTATTTCTTCCATGCTGAGTGTTCTATTGTGATGTTCATGCATCAAATGTCGTATGTAGAAAGGGGCGTTGTTTGACCTCTCAACCAATAATTGCATCGCTTTGTTCAGCACTTCGCTCATTCTTCCGCTCTCAATCATTTCACATGCTTCATCTGGAGGAATGCCAGC
Source organism: Methanophagales archaeon (assembly GCA_021159465.1). Taxonomy (NCBI): domain Archaea; kingdom Methanobacteriati; phylum Methanobacteriota; class Methanomicrobia; order Candidatus Methanophagales; species Candidatus Methanophagales archaeon. The sequence continues at coordinate 3,405 of JAGGRR010000243.1, read as the reverse complement.
AATACTTACATTGAAATACTTTATGTAGCTCGCAATAATCTTCCGCATATCATCCGCCTCAGGTTTTACTTCATAAGGTATCAGTTCAAACCCTCTATCATAAACAACTCTCTGAAGAATGTCTTTTTCAGGATTTCTCATCGTTATAATCATTTTTGCACGGTTTCTCTTTGCAAAATCAACAATTCTCTCGCATTTATTCCTTAAAGCCTCCACATTCACATTGCCACCCGCTTTCAAATGTCCGAGAGCATCAATTACAATGAACTTCCTATATTCATGCTCCACCTGTGATATAGATGATTCGTATTCGTACGAATTAAGGAATATAACTTCTCCCTTCCCCCGCTCGATAATACGCTCAACAAGAAGAAGCATGTATGTCGTCTTTCCCACACCTATATCGCCGTGTATAGCGAGAATCTGCCCCTCCGAAGGCTCTTTAAACTCATAATAATTATATACGGTTGTTTTAAACTCTTCCCATGTATGAAATCCCTTCTTGTAGGGCGTTTCTAAAAATCTATCATCTTCAACTACATTCTTCAATTCATCTTCATTACTCACACGCTTATACGCCTCTATTGTTCTTATTGCAGGTCTTTCTTCAAGCTCAGGGGGTTCATTAACATTAAAATCAAGTTCAAAATGCAAATTATATTGCTCAAGGACATCTCTTACACTATTCAATTCCTCTTCAATTTTCTCTTTCACTTTATCTGCGACATTGTTTTCCTTATGGTCTTTGTATTTCAGGAGCATTTCTACATATATCTCGCTTCCTTTTATCTCAACTTTCTCCACTATTTCGTGTTTCCAATATTCTTCTTGGGATTCCCTCGGGATTTGTGGTAGATGTCTGTATTCTTCTGGGGGTAAGCGATTCTTACCGCAGTCAAGGGCATCCGCGAGCCTGAGCAATGCTGCTAAAAGTCTTGTGCGAACATTCTCACTTGCGGCATGAATTTCCTCAGGAACTTTATTTATATCCTCCTTACTGCTGTGAGCATAGCAAATCCATTGAATAATTGTCGCTTCTGTTTCATCACTTAACCCTATTTCTCTCCAATGCTTGCTGATATGTTCAGCACTTCGCTTGTGATGTTCTTTCCTGATTCTATTGCAAATTTCAGGATTATTAATATCCTCTCCTTCCCGCATTAACATCCCGATGTCATGGAGCCAAGCGCCACATTTCAGCAAGAAATTCTCATATTCACTTAGATTCACACCTTCGGTAAGTTCATTCAGTATTTTGATTACTGCCTCTGAATGCCCTACACTGTGGACAGTGTAATATCTGAAAAGACCATGAGAGTGTATATAAGGTAGTTTTCGCATGCAAAATTCCTTTATTTTTTCAAGTCTTTCCCCGAGATTATGATTAGACATGAATCTCACCATCCCATGAGGGTTTCTTATAGGTTTTATTGTTATTTTTCATAAAGATTACTTGCCTGAATATTATAAACAATCATCACATCAATTGTTTCAATCCCCAAAACCCGGACAAAATTCATTTCCGGTTTTAACTTAGGAATTAGGAATTTAAGAGTAAAGTGCCATAACTTATCACTATTTTTAAATATCTTCTACTTCTAATGGGGTGGATATGAACACAAAAGAGATGACCGCCAGCTTGGTACGCGATTTCTTAGAATCGCATCCCCCTTTAACTCGCCAATATACCTTTCTGATAATACGGGGTATTTAGTTTTGCCATCTTTTAATCCAATTAATACATAAGAAGGCATGTTAAAAAGAAGAGTCACTTCTTCTAAGTCAATTATTTTAATTAACCTTATAAAGGGCTTCCTAAACTTTCTAAAGTTCATGTGATGGATTGTTCCTGCTAAAACGCTCCTCGGCATTACAAAAGCAATTATCGCTTCTCTTTTTAAGTATAAATCAGCGCATTTGCAGAAAAAGAGTGTCGCGAGTTCCATTTGAGTAAAAAGATGACATCTCTATTTTCAAGTAGGTGGTAATTCAATCTATAATCTATTTTCGCCCCTTTTATTTCTAAAGGCGGGCTTGGAACAAGAAACTAAAGCGTGAGTGAATAAGGCAATCCATCTCTACTGCCGTATCTGCGAATGCAGTAAGAAGCCAGTAGATTACCGGCTCGGGCACACTCGTATATGCTCTTGCTATGAAGAAGTCCATACAGGAACCCGGCAGCAAATGCATCACCCGCGCCTGTTGTGTCCACGATATCGGCTGTCGGATATGCTTCCACCAGATACGATTCAGCCGCTGTATTCACTACATAACAACCTCGCTCACCGAGTGTGACACATACAATGGATGCACCGATATCAAGTAGCTTAGAAGCACGATGCTCATAAATGTCGCCCGATACCAGCGATTCTAACTCATTCTCACTGAGGAAGACCACTTCACTTCGTTCTATGATAGTGTACAAATCGGCGAGTTCATACTTAGAGCATAGCATTCCGGGGCTGAAACTGAGTTTCGATTTCGATTCTTTCAGTTGCGTTGCCACTTCGCATAGCATCTCCAGTTGTGCTCGATTCACGAAAGAGCTCATGTGTACAAATTTAGAATTCGCTACAAACTCCATATCTATATCATTGATACGAAGTTCATCATTCACACCGGGATAGATATAGAGAGTTCTCTCTCCTTTAGAATCTATAAACCCTATTGCAGCACCTGTACAGCCATTAATCCTCTTTATCACGGCATCAACGCCCTCTTTCCTGAATGTATTGAGAATTATATCGCCCTCATTATCATTCCCAAGCACGCCAATAAAGCCAGTATCAACACCAAGCCGCGCCAGAGCAACGATTGTGTTTGCGGCTGAGCCACCTGGTGCCTTATTTATATCTATGATGCCGACCTCTTCACCTGGTCCTGCTATCCGCTCCACAACATACAGGACATCGTAATTTAAAGCACCGATGCCAATCACTTCTTTCAGCGCCATATAATCTTCTCTTTCTTACTAAACTTCTCTTTCTTACCGATACCTCCCTCTTCTGTCTCTTTATATCTACTATAAAGATAAGCAACGATGAACATGAGTGTGATCACAGCAGCAATTACCACAATTATGAGTATCGTTCTAGACAGACTATCGAATATCGGGAACACAGATGTGGGCGTTAACCCTGATAGTCTTGGGGTTGGTGTAGTTACTGGTACAGGACTCGGACTCAGTCCCGGTACCCATACCTCCTCAGAGGATGGTACAGAAGCAGGTGCAGTGGGAGTTGTTGGTCGAGAAGCCATGCATGCTACACACTTTGGATTTGGATCACATGGATCTTCGGGGTTGGTATCCTTAAGCATCTCCATAATATCTGTAATGCCATCGTCGTCACTATCAAGGGGTGCTCTGCCGCCGCCACCGCCACCGGCGACTCTTGGTCGGGGTGT
>JAGGRR010000242.1 GCA_021159465.1 Methanophagales archaeon | reverse complement strand
TTCAAACAACTAATGGGTTACGGCAGACTAACAGAGAAGAAGGTAAGGTACATCGTGCGACACAAGAGAAGAGGAAAGAGCAACAGAGAGATAGCGTTTGAGATGAGGGTCAGTACTTTTGAATTTGGCCGTCGTTTTCATAGTATTCTTTCCACCAATCTCTGAGGTTATATCCTTTCTTGAAAAACACCGCAGTCCTTTGGTGGTATACCCTTGGGATGATAAACTACATAAAAAGCGTTGTAAGTCTTTGTTGCCCATCTAGAACGACTTTATCAACTTTCTTTTCTTCGGGTTCTTGTGGGAGAGTAGAATTAGTCTCATTTACACCCTGAAAATATCGTATTTTAAAATCAAAAGATGCCCCTCGACGCAGCAAAAGGAATGTCCCTAAAATAACCATTCAGTATAGATACTAATAAATCTTTTATATCCTGGTTGCTCCAAACAAAATTTCTTTGAAATTCTGGAAGCAACACCTTACCTTCGTATATCCTCTTTACTAAGGATAACACGTCTTCCAACTCAGGATACGGGTGTTCTACCATGTCAATTTACCTCCTTTTCATTTTTGGGATACAGCATGGCGTATAACGTTTTGCGGATAAAAGAAGTTGCCGAAGGCAATTTGGGGAAATCTTTGATTTCTCTTTTATACGCTATTATACGCAGTTCCATTTCCCTCATCCTCTTTGACCTTTCTCCAATATTCATCATAAATCTTTCTCCAATCTTGCTTAATAAGCCGATAAGCGTAGAAGTAAAAGGGAAAGGGCGAAATATAAACAAAGATATAACTTACTACCAACATCCAACGATTAAGGTCTGGTATGGCACCTTTTGAAATAAATATTCCAATAGACAAAAGTCCTAAACCAAGATAAAGGTAGAATATGGTTTCTCTGAAAGAAAATCCTATCCGCTTTCCTGACGTTGACACTCTTGACATCCATTTAAGGTATCGGTTCTCATAACTCAATCCACCCTCTTTTTCAAGAAAAACTCTTATATAACCAGAAACTCTCATTATAGCTTGGAAGCGAGAAATAATAATAAATAGGGAAGGAAGTATTATAAGGAATGGTATAGGGAATAGCAGAAGGTTCAAACTTTTTAGTTGCAAGAGATATCCTATGGTGGCCAGGGAGGCCAATACTGACACCTGCAATGCAGAAGACGCCAATCCATTCAAATGATTGATTTCGTCTCTGAGTGCCTTATATTCAGCTAAAATATAAGTGTTTTCACTTATATTTTGGTTTGTTTTTGGTTTTCTTTTATCCATAAATTATCCTCTCCA
>JAGGRR010000241.1 GCA_021159465.1 Methanophagales archaeon | reverse complement strand
CGATTCACGAGTTTGAACTTCATAAAAGGTGAGAAGCCGAAGCATGAGCATTTAGAAGGTGGCAACTTGATGAGAGTTGGCTATTTATTGATGGCTTCTATCCTCTTCATACTGTGGTATCTCATATTCAAGAATAAAGAGACGGTGGGATTTGTGCACGCGGGCTATGCGAGCACCTCTATGCTCGTTGGTATCGCCATCTTAGTGGCTTATGTCGGCGCATTATACAAACCGCGCATCAGTTCGCTATCGGCAATTGGCACATTCTTCAATGACCGGATGTATCTACCATATCTCAATGATTATATCATACCCAAGATAGGGTTCTTCGTCGCGCATCTCGTGCATGACTATAGTAACAGGGGCATTGATGGATTCTTCAATACAAAGGTGATGCCAGGCTTATTCGGTCTGATTTCAAGAGGAATCAGGCGTATTCAATCCGGTTACCTCGCACATTATATAAAAGTTGTGCTTGGAGTTGTGATGATGATACTGATATTGGCAGCAATAGGAGGTGTATATCTATATCCATGACCGCAGTGACGCTCGCTCTTGTGGCACTGGTAATACTGGTACTGAGTGCTGTGGGTTCATTCAAGTTCCGCCCGCTGGGATTCTTAGGTGCACTGATTGCGATTCTTATAGGACTTGGAACCTGTCCATTCTATTATGGTATCTTTATCTTTGCCATCGCTCTCGTCAATCTGCTCTCACTCACAGCGTTACCAGACATGATTAAAGGTGTAGATTACAGTCTGGTGGGCTTGATGGCACTTGCCACGATGTATATATTTACGACACATGATTTTGCTATGGTACTAGTTGCTCTCGTGCTCGTATCTGTGCCGACATACATACTGGTGATGCTCAGAGCGGGCAAGGCGAACATAGAGGTGGGTATAAAGTATATAACATTTATGGTTCTTGCCACTGTAATGTTCTTGATTGGAGCTGTTATACTGCTGTATGCACACGCGCATGCACCTGGCGCTGCTGCCGGTAACTTTAGTTTTATCTACGCAGTTGGATATGTGATGCTGATACTCGGGCTATCACTTGAAGTGGGTGTGGCGCCACTGCATGAGTGGGTTCCTGATGTCTTCACTGCTGGTGACCCTATACCAATCTCAATTATAGCATCGCTGGCGAAGGTAGTTCCTTTTGTCGCTGCTCTCTGGATACTCATCCCCATATCAAATGTGATAACTCCCGCAATGGTTCTCTTCACTGCTGTACTCGCAGCTATATCAATGTTCACGGGTAACATAGGGGCGTTGACGGCGAGAGAGCCGGCGCGAGTGCTCGCATATTCCACAGTTGCCAATATGGGTTATGTCCTATCAAGCTTCGTGGTGATTGCGAATCACGAGTATGTCTATTTTGCAATTGCAGGTGGTTTATTGATGCTATTTGCAAATGCAGTGGGTAAAATAGGCTTCTTTAATGCGATAAAGGGAGAAGGGGCGTATTCACCATTTATGTATATACTTGCTTTCTCATTCATTGGCGTGCCACCACTGATGGGTTTCTGGGGTAAGCTGTATATTCTATTCTCCATGGCAAAGATGGAGTACTTCTGGCTGGTAGCTATCATGGTCATCAATTCCGCTATATCAATACCATATTATATCAGGCTTGCAGGAGAACTCGGCGTTTCGTGGCGAATGAATCTCGTCAATCTCATCTGTCTCATTGCGGTGATAATAACGTTGGTTACTGCTCTGTTCGTGCCGGTGGATTGGTTCTTTAAGAATATCGCATTGGTAGCAAATAGCGTGGGGGTGGTGATATAATGATAGAGAACGTGGTGCTGATTGGATTGGTACTCCTTGTCTGTGTTGCTGTGGACATAGCACTACTTATCATAATCAAAATCCTGCCGATGTATTACCCCTCAGAGGTGAAGATGTCGCGTTGGGAAGCGGGGAATCTGCCGATAAAGTATCCGAAGTTCACACTTCCAATGCAGTATTTTGGGTTCATGTTCATGTTTATGGCAGCGGAGCCGATAATTGTGGTCTTGCTGCTGCTCTCGGCATATCCTTCGATGGATTTCATCGTTCTTATGCTGATGGTGCTACTGCTATTACTCCCTGCTATCGGTGTGGGCTATAAAGCTTCGCTTGAAATAGCAGGGCTTAAGCATAAATAAATTAAGATAAGTTAAGGAGTGCGGAATAATGGTGGCAGAAGAGGGTAAGGAGAAGGAACGGAATCGGAACATACATATTCTGAGGACAGGGGTATTGTCCCCGTTGAAGCGCTGGGGAGTGAAGTGGAGTCTGTGGCCCTGCCATTTCGTCACTTCGTGCTGTGGCGTTGAACTGGCACACGCATTCGCATGTGGTTTTGATGGCGAACGTCTGGGCACATTGAATATGGGCATCTCTAGACAGGCGAATTTTATCATCGTTGAAGGCACGATAACGAGGAAGATGGCACGAGCGCTGAGGATTGTCTGGGAGCAGATGCCGGACCCCAAGTTCGTGGAGGTGATAGGTGCATGTGGAGAGCGAGGTGGGCTGTTCTGGAACAGTTATAACATAACCCGTCCTTCTGATATCGTTCCTGTTGATTTCTTCGTGCCTGGCTGTCCGGTGACGCCGGAAGCGCTATTGAGAGGTGTAAGAGCGGTACAGAACAAGATAGAAGGGTTCGACAGGACGACGATAAAATTCAAACGTGCGGAGTTGCCGTTGCCTGCCGAAGCGGAAGCAGGTAAGGAGAAGATGGTACCGACCAGCCCAAAAGTGCTTGCACCAACACCCTTGGTCAGGGTGGATGCAGAGAGGGCTGTAGATTGGGCTTTTGGTGCTGTGCTGGTGAAGAAACTCAAGAAAGAACTTGAGGGACTGTATAAGAGTATCACCATCACGGATATAAATAGAATAGCAATAAGAACCGCGCCGGAGGCACTGAAAGAACTTGCGAGGAAGTTAAGCACCGAACTGGGTTTTGATCATGTGAAGAATGTGAATGTGATAGATGTACCGCACGAGAGGAAGTATATAGTTGAATATATGGTCTCGAGCTATCGCAGTGACCTCATGCCGGTATTAATAACATTTTTCACAGAGCTGAGGCGTGATGCTGGAGGTGAGCCTGAGTCTGAGGTGTCAAGTCTTGCATCGCTATGGGCGAGTGCGGACTATTCAGAGCGAGAGATGCATGACTTCTTCGGCATCAAGTTCGCAGGTAATGAGGGCATGGCTAACAATTTCATTCTTGCGCCTGAGGTACAGAAGCAAACGCCATTGAGGAAGAATTTCGAGGTAGAAGAGGAGCATTATATGCTTGAGGATGACGTTCCTTATATGCCTGAGATTAAACCACCGGAAGAGCTCGAGCTGCCATTGCCTGCGGGAGTGCTTGAGGATGCGGAATCGAACGAGGAGTTTGTTGCACTTGTGGGACCGCACCACACAGGTAGCGGGCATTTGAGGTGGATATTGCGAATGAAAGGTGATATAATTGTAGATGTCATTCCAGATCCAGGATACGTGCACCGAACGATGGAGAAACTCGCAGAGAACAGATTATATATCCAGAATATCCCACTCTTTGAGCGTGCGAATATAAGTGACCCAATAAACATGCATCTTGGCTATGTTCGCACGATAGAGAAGGCGCTGGGCATTGAAGTTCCGGAAAGGGCATCGTACATAAGGACGATAATGGCGGAATTGTCGAGGATAGGTGCATTCTTCTATGATTCCGGTATATTTTCGCTCTTCCTCGGGCATTCCACAGGATTCATGTATGCGTGGGCGATAAGGGAGATGATACTGGAGGCGATGGTGCGAGCAACGGGCTCGAGATGCACTCCTTCATTTGTCATACCTGGAGGGATAAGACGCGATATATCTAAAGAGGTAATTGAGATGATAGATAACTTCACATCGGCGATACACAGGAGATTGAGGAAGTTTGAGGATATACTCATCTATAATCCTGTATTCGTAGCCCGGACGAGGGATGTGGGTGTGCTCACGAAGGAAGAAGCGATAAGAAGTGGCATTGTGGGTCCATTCCTGAGGGCTTCTGGAGTGGAATATGATGTGAGGAAGGTGGAGCCATACGAGGTTTATGATGAGCTGGATTGGGAGCTTACGAGCGGTGATGCGGGCGACTGTCTCGGCAGGTATATGGGCAGGTATGAGGAGATAAAGGAGAGTTTGCGAATAGTAAAGCAAGCAGTGGACGCACTGAAGGGCATACCAAGAGGGGAGGTAATAAGTAAAGAGATACTCGGTGAGTATAAAGAGGTGTCAGAGGATATAAAAGGGCATCTGTTCCATGTCTATGGCAATCTCGTACTTCCGAAGGGTGAGTGGACGACTGTTACAGAAGCGGCAAGGGGGACACTCCTGTATTCTATATTAAGCGATGGCGAATCGAACGTCCCGTATCGCGTGCGGATCGTGACACCGAGCTGGATGAACCTGCGGGGTATTGTAGAGGCAACGAAGGGAGAACGGGTGTCGGATTTCTGGGCTATCTACGGTAGTTTTGGTTATTTCCCGCCGGAGGCGGATAGGTGATGGGTGATAGGTGATAGGTAGGTGATATGAAATGGAAGAGGTAATAAAAGAGATAATAAACGCGCTTATAACTGCTATAATGAGCAACCAGGTGATGATACCAGTTTTAGAGCCGGCTCTCAAGTTGATGTCGCAGCTGCCGGTGGGTGGCTTTATAGTATCATTCACACTATGGAAGCCGTTCTTTGCCGCTTTAATCTCGCCGGGCTTCGCTACACTTGGCATATTGCTGCTATTCTTCCCGTGGATAGAGCGTAAGCTCTGCGGCAGGATACAGTGGCGTGTGGGGCCACATGAGATAGTATGGTGGCTGGGTGGTATAATCCAGTTGCTTGCAGACTCTGTTCGATTCCTCTTCCAGGAGGTGATAGTGCATAAGGATGCGCACAGACCTTATTTCCTGCAGTTTCCATTCTTGACATTTATTCCTACACTTCTACCTCTGCTCTTCATTCCCGCTGGTAGTATAGTGGCGATACAGACACCTTATGCGATACAGATAATACTGGCACTGGTATGCCTGTTCCCGCTATTTATCCTCGGTCTCGGATGGGCATCAAACAGCAGGTTCGCTTTTATAGGGACTGTGAGGGAGGCATTCATGTATTTCGCATACGAGATAGCGTTTGTTGTTGCGGTGATTGCTATGGTCATCCTGTATGGGACTTCAGACCTGGTGGAGATAGGGAATAATCAGGCAATCTGGGGGATATTCCTAAATCCAATAGCGGCAATTGTGTTCTTTATCGGTGCGGCGATGGCTACTTCGCGGTTACCTTTTGAGATTGCAGAGGCGGACCAGGAATTGGCGGCTGGGCCACATGTGGAATACTCGGGTATCGGGTTCGGGCTTATATATGTGATATGTTACGAAAAGGCGTATATATTGAGTGGATTGATGACGGTATTATTCTTAGGCGGAGGTAGTGGTCCTGTAATTGGGATGCTTGGTGAGCTCTCTGGTCTTGTATGGTTCTTATTGAAGACGATAATCGTGATGACAACGTTGTTTGTGCTTCGCGTGATATACCCGAGATACAGACTTGACCAGGGTTTGAGGATTGGATGGAGCTCTTTACTCTCATTGTCGCTCATTGCAGTTGTGATATCAATAGCGATATCAGTAGGAGGAGGTGGAGTGGTATGAAGAAGGTAATAGTAAGAGAGCAGGGAGCAGGAGAGAAGGTGGTGAGGCATGCACGAGCTTTTGGTGTATCACTGAGTGAATCGGTATATCCACATACAGCGACGGTATTTTATCCGAGGGAGCGTAAGAAGATGCCTCCCAATCTGCGTGGCTATCTCATGTTCAAGCCGGAGAAGTGCATAAGCTGCTGGCAGTGCGCGTTTATATGTCCCGCAAATGCGATCCAGATGAAGGAGGCGCGGAACGGGCGGTATTATCCAAATGTGGACTATGGCAAATGCATATTCTGCCATTTCTGTGTTGATTCGTGCTCTGGTGGTGCATTGTACTCTACGAAGATTCACGATGTTGCATACCGGGATATGGATGAGATGCTCACGCTTACTGAAGAGATGATAGAGCAGCCGGAGATTGTTCGCGAGGATAAGAAGTCGGTGGAGTACGTGATAGACAGGGATGACCTGCATCTGAAGAGACGGCGTGAGCAGGACACGTTGTTCGTTGAGCCGACACCACCTGTGGAGATACCTATGGTATCGCAGTGCATAGACCGTGCGAGTTGCATAGGGTGTCGGGTTTGTGAGCAGGTGTGCGAGCATAATGCGATCTCTTCGATCATGGAACGGAATGTGCTACGAATGAAGATAGATACGGAGAGGTGTACGGGCTGTGGACTGTGTGTAAAGGAATGCTCAATGCAGATATTGAGGCTTGTGAGGAAGTAAGAGGGAGTAGGAGGGGAGGGCGGGAAATAAAAAGGTTTTAAGTGGCAACTGCAACTATAGGCATACGATTCTATCAGGCGTTGTTGGAAATAATAGGGGGGTGGTGTTCGTTTAGAGGGGGTGTATATAGGAAATACTTTAGATATACTGCCAAAACGGAAGGATATACGCATTGTAGATATAATACTAATTAGGAGTGATATATGCAATAATGTGGATATACCGGAGTTATATGAAATTGCTTGCTATATAGTGAGGTGTGAAAATGGGACGTCTTATTAAAATACAGGACATAGACGAATTTTCAGAAATCAAAACTATCCCAGATGCAGCTATAAATACGGAAATACTTACTAACATCAGAAATTTAGATGAAAAAAGCGAGATGGAGCGTTTTCTTAGAGAGATTCTATACGATCCAAATGAGACCCCACATGGTCCCATAGAAATAGCAGATATATTAACAAGTCATGTGCATGTTAGAGGAAATAAACGATTAGCTGCTTTTGTCTTGAAAGGAAAAAGTTTCCTAAGAGTTTCAAGCAGAGATGTAACCCATCAATTCGTAAAACTGCGGCAAATCCAAGGACTCGGTTTGATGGTTTTTGGAGCACTTGGGAATGTTCAAGATGATGCACAGAGAGATTTCGTGCAAATTGCTATTGATGCAGGATGTGATTATCTTCTTATTGACGCTCAGGACTTAGCACGTTTGTTTATTGCTTATGAAAAAGTCTGTCCTAAAGATGGAACACCTTATGATGACACAGGCATCTGTAAAAAAGGACACCTACGAGATAAAGGTGTAACTTTAGAAATGGAGGTTAGAGAAAAAATTAGGTATACGATTGTAAATCAGAAAGATGTAAGTCATACTGGAGCCAAGCGTTATTCAGCTATCGTTCTTTTAGATAGACACTATCCTAAAGATGTAATAAGAACGATTATCCAGGAAGCAACTGAAAAATTGAGATATAGTAATTACTACCGTAATGAACGAATCAGGGCACGGTGGGGGAGAACTCCAGCTCATGTGGTTTGGCTATTTATAGCCTACGACTTAGAAGATATTCAGAATGCAAACTGGATTTGTCGCACATGCTGGATAGATTCATCTTTACCAAAAGATATGCGTCCTCTTAGTATAGATAGCAATGAAAAATTAGGAGACATAGAAGTTTTTTGGAATGATGAATATAAATCACACAATAGCCCCCTCCATAATCCAACCCATAATCCAGAGTTTTGAATTAATTTCTTGCATATTTACACTCATTCTTTTCTCAAATTCTAAAAGTACACCATAAAAACCTATAAAATTCGATCCCAGGCGAAATAAACCCGAAAAATTTATATAGAAGCTTGTATAACAGTTTTATGGTGGAAAAAATGAATACGCCATTAATAACAGACAAGAAAGACCCAAAATGGGTGCTATTAGGGAAAATACTCGGTATTGTCAGTTCACGAAGAATCAAGCAGGAGATGGCGAAGCAGGGGATATCACCGGTGAACCTGGCTGGGACGATGTTTAAAATCGTCCTGATAGCCATCTTCTTTTCCGTGGATATTTCCTACGTGATCAGCGAATTGCTGAAAAGGGAAGAATTGAGGAGATTTGCAAAATTGGTAGAGATTCCGGAAGCGAAGGATATTTACCGATTCTTGGCCAGATTCGATGAGAAACAATTCATTGAGCTTGTTCTCGGCGTTTTGGGCTCGATATGTGTCAAAAGGGGAAGAAATAGGGTGTTAATCGTGGATTCTACCGATGTGTC